>JAGOFZ010000017.1 GCA_017996955.1 Longilinea sp. | reverse complement strand
ACCCACCTCCTACGGCAGGGGCAATCACCCGCATTTTGCTCTGACTGATGCCCAGAGCTTCGGCAATCAGATCACGCTGGGCGAAGGGGGATTGAGAACTACCCCACAGCGTGATGCCGCCCGTCTCATCCACTTTGGCGATGGCGACATGGGGCTCAATGGGAACGTGTTGAATGTGGGGGATGTGGTAACGACGTTCAATAATGGCTGTACATTTTCCCCAGGCAGCGTCCACATCTCCTTTGCGAATTTTGAAGTGATTCGAAATGTTTGAGCCCGGCTGGGGCATGATGAAGTTGGCTACCGCATAGGTACCCAGGTCTGGGTGGAGCAAGGGTGCATTGGGGTTGGCGCCAAACTCGGGATCGAGGACGGGTTCAAGCAGCTCGTATTCCACATCAATCAGGTTGACTGCTTTTTCGGCAATTTCCGGGGTTGTAGCTGCCACGCCAGCCACCGGGTCACCGACATACCGCACACGATCACGGCAGAAAATGTTGCGGTCTTTCAGGTATAAGCCAATATAGCCCGAAAAATCTTCCCCGGTTACAACTGCCTTGACACCGGGCAGGGCAAGCGCGCGAGAAATATCCACTTTTTTGATGCGCGCGTGGGGGTGCGGACTGCGTTTGACCCGGGCATGAAGCAGCCGGTTACCGAACTGAATATCATCTGCATACTGCGCCGCACCGGTCACTTTTTCGGGGCCGTCAATGCGTGGTTTGTTCTCACCGACAGGGCCAATTTTTTTAGGGGTGGTTGTTTTTCCCATCATTGCCTCTTCAGAATAATCAGGAAATGAACGAATGATCAGGGCCTGGATACCTTCACACGAGAAGCCTTCTTGATGCTCTCAATGATGCGAACATACCCGGTGCAGCGGCAGAGATTGCCTACCAGGGCGTTTTTGATGTCTTCTTCGCTGGGGTCGGGGTTCCGATTCAGCAGGGCACGGGCTGAGATCAGGATTCCGGGGGTGCAAAAGCCGCATTGGACGCCGCCTGAATTGATAATGGTCTCTTGAACAGGGTCCATCTGGTGATCACCAGCCAGGCCCTCAACCGTGATGACCTCGGCGCCATCGCATTCGGCAGCCAGGACCATGCAGCTATTGATGGGTTCGCCGTTCAGAAGGACAGTGCAGGCGCCGCACTCACCGGCTGAGCAGCCATTTTTGGTACCGGTTAAGGCGAGAGTCTCACGCAACATGCGCATGAGGGTGGTATTGGATGCAACCGTGACCTGTTCTGAATGACCGTTAATGGTGATGTTGATCTGGTGGAAAGCCATATATCCTCCGAAGAATTGTCTCTGAAAAGCCAATCCAACGATTTTTAGGGGTTATTTTTGCAGTTTATGCCAAACGTTGGTGAGTGCGGTCTCGGTCAGATTTTTGACCATCAGCTTGCGGTAGCGGGCGCTGCTGCGAATATCATCAATGGGGGTACAGGCTTCGCTGGCTAAACGCGCAGCCTGATGAATGCTTTCAGGTGTGACCGCCTGAGCGCCCAGACAGGTTTCTGCTTCTACAGCAACCAGCGGCACCGGGGCGACCGATGCCAGCACAATGTGAAAACACAACCCGGACAGCAGGCGGGAATCCGGATAGGCGAGCACTGTCACGCCAACAATCGACAGATCGCTGATTTTATTGCGCCCCAGCTTGAGGTAAGCGCCGGCGCTCCCCTGGGGTGGCAGGGGAAAGTTGATGCCAGTGACGATATCACCGGCTTTCAGCCTGGTTTTGCCGGGGCCTGAGAAGAAGCCGGTCAGCGGCTCCTGGCGACGGCCTTCAAGGCCGTGAACTTGCAGCAGCCCACCCAGAGCCAGGCAAGCCCCGAGTGTATCTCCGGCGGGAGAAGCATTGCAAATATTGCCCACAATGGTGGCGCGGTTGCGCAGCTGGTAGCTGGCAACCGACTGGCAGGCCTCAGTCAGAAGAGGGTAATGGGTCTTTACCTCGGGATTGGCGGCTACCCGGTTCATGTTAACCGCCGCTCCAATGGTCAGCCCGGTTTGCGGGTCGAACTGAATATCGTTCATCCCGGGCAAATGCTTGACATTCACCAGGAATTTCGGGGAGAAGAAGCCATCCCGCATACGGACAAAAATGTCCGTTCCACCCAGGAACGGACGCGCTTCACTGGCGTGCTCAGCCAGGAAGGCGCTGGCTTCAACCAAACTTTCCGGTTGAAGATAATCAAACTCGGGTAGGGTTGGATGCGTGTGTGTGACCATACGGTTTCCTCGCGCCAGATTAAATTGATGAGATCAAGAGGGAGAGAACAATAAAGCGCAGATGCGCTTTTTGTTGGGGGAATATCATCAGATGATATTATTATGGCACAGATTTTGTTTTTGGGACACCGAAAGCCGGATGAATCCTGTGCGATTAAAGCGTAATCCAGATTAACAAGGGCGAGGTGGTCAAGGTTTTTTGACAAAAAAGAGGCCCAAAGATAGGGGGAAAACACCTTTCTGAATTCTTTAAGATTTGGGAGGCCAGCTAATCATGATGCGATTAGATCAAGCCCAAAATAGAATTATTGAAACAACTGGTCAGCGGTCTCATCCAGGTTGGAGACGAGGCGGCAGAGGATGAGGTGGGACAGTCATCAGGTATGAGCCCACATACAAAAGAGAGGGCTGTCGCCCCCTGATGGTGACAGCCCTCCAAAATGGATGGGGAAAGGTTTAGTGGCTTACACAACCCGGTTTCAACGCACAACGAGCGGGAGATACACTTTTTTAATCTCAATTGCCTGTACCAGCACCGTGTGGGTTGTGGCGACCGGCCCGCCATAAGCGCTGGTGACCGTGACGGTGATTTGCTGCTCGCCGGGTTCGGCCCAGGTGAACTGGACGGTATCCACCAGACCGCCGGTGTGGACCACCGGGGTCTGTCCGGTGGCCTGCCAGGTATAGGTCAGAGGGGGCGTGGCATCTGCCGGGCTGGTATGAGCGGTGAAGGCAACAGACAGGCCCAGATAAGCCGTGTCGGGTCCGGAGATGGTCACGGCAGAGGGCGGCGTGACGTAAAACTCATCAGCACCCAGGTCTGGCAGGCTGGTATCGGGATTGGGGCGGGTCTGTCCATCCAGGTCAGACACGATACTGGATGCAGGGGCGGCATCCCGGGCGGCCGATCCGGCCGTCAGGTGGTAGTTGAAGTTGGTGGCATCGGCGTAGCGTGGATCGCCGGTCAGATCGTTGGTGTGTGTGATGCTGCCAGCGCCGCCGGTATCAACTGTATTTTGATGCCAGAGTGTGCCATCCATGGTGACCGTGCCGTTTTCCATGGCAAACACGCCCAGGTTGTGGCCAGAGATGATATTGTTGGTCATTTGCAGGGTCAGGGCATATTGAAGCGAGATAGCGGCATCACCATTTTGATTATTTGCAAAGGTGTTATGCTCAAGCAGCACGCCCACCGGCTGGGTCTCATACGCGCCGCCCACCCACAGACCACTGCCAAAATCGTCGGAATCGTTATTGGCAATGACGTTATTGCGCAGGATGACCGGGACCGTCTCGCCGAGGCGGTAGATGGCAACCCCACCGCCAAACCCTTCGTTGGCCAATGAATGGAAACAGGCGGTGTTGTTTGTGATGACATTGCCATCCAAAACCGGGGCCGCCCCGTGCCATCCCTTGGTGTAGATGCCGCCGCCATAGCCATTATCAATGGAGCTGGCGGTGTTCCCAGATACCAGATTGCGGGTCAGTGTGGCGCCGGTGCTTTCCAGGTACACCCCACCGCCAAAACCGGTGTCATAGTAGGCATTGGCGGCCACATTGTCCGTAATCTGGTTAGCAACCAACTGCGGGGAACCATTCACGATGGCCAGCCCGCCGCCGCGTCCTTCGCCATATTCCCGTCCAACGCTGCCCCGGTTGCCGGAAATCAGGTTGCCGGTCAGAGTGGCATTGCTGTTCTCCAGATATAAACCCCCGCCAAAGCCCTGATGGCCAGCCGAGCCGACATTCTCGATGATCTGATTGTTGATCAAATGCGCTGGGGCCTCAGCAAGGTACAGTCCGCCCCCCATGCCTAACCCCTTGATTGAGGCGTAATTGCCCCGGATGATATTTTCGCTGAATGTCGGGGCGCCTTCATCCAGATAGATGGCGCCGCCGCGCTCGCCGGCCAGGTTATCTTCAAACAGATTGCCGGTGATCAGAGCGGAATTCCCCTTATAAAGATAAAGCCCACCGCCATAGCTGGTCTGATGTTCACTGGCTGGGTCTGCGCCGGTGTTGCGCAGGATCTGATTATCGGTCAAAACCGCCGCGCCCATCAGATACAGGCCGCCACCATTTCCATGAGAATAGCCGGCGGTGTTATCGGCAATCAGATTTCCGGTCATGGTCACAGGATACCCGGCAAAAATACCGCCACCCTCGCCTGAGCTGTAAGAATCCGCCTGACTCTGGCTGGCAGTATTGAATGTAATGGTATTGTTGTTCAACACGGCTGTGCCGCCAAACACATTCAGGCCGCCACCCTGTCCGGCTGAAAGTGTGGTGGCAATATTGCCCGTGATGGTGTTGTCTTCCAGCAGGCTGGTAGAATAGAAGATCAGAATACCACCGCCCAGCCCCATGTAATCCCCGGCGACCGTAGCAGCAATATTGTTCCGAATCAGATTGTGGGTCAGCGTCACGGAGGTACTGGAGGCGATATACACCCCGCCCCCGTGCGCCGCATAATTGCCAGGTTGAAGACTTTGACTGGCAATGCTGTTTTCCACCTTACAGTCGGTTATGGTGACAACACCACCGTTGACATATACAGCTCCGCCAGCATCCTCATCATAAAGACTGTCACCACCCAGTCCGGTGGCATTTCCATGAGTCAGATGCAGACCGGCAAGGGTCAGTTCTGTATGTCCGCTGGCGTAAATTGTGCGCCCGGCTAAGGCCGCATCGAGAGTGGTGATGTATGTGACAGGATCCCAGGTGCTGAAATCCGGGCTGTAACCACCGCGTAATGTCAGGGACTTGGTGATATAGGCGATCTGGCTCAAGCCGCCCAGGGTGTTCATATCTGAATAAGTGCCGGCGGCAATCTGGATGCTGTCGCCGGGTTCAGCGGCATCAATGGCATCCTGAATAATGGTGTAGGGACAGCCGCTGGCGCAGACGCGCAGCTCTGCCTGGGGGGCTGGGGCCGCGGCGTTCATAGGTTGGATTAAGGCGGCCAGAATGGCCAACAGTGCAAGGATTTTCATGAATTATTCTCCCTGGAAAGTGATTTTAATTGTTCGGTCGTGAGGTGGTTGATCTGATGCAGCAGGTGCGCCGGGCTGTCGAAGGTCAACGGCGGCTCCTGGCTGCCAAGCCCCTGCAGGGCGCCGCGCACAGCATCCGGTTGATCAGTGTCCACAAAGAGGCGCAGGATGACGGTCAGGACGGTTCGCATGTCTTTTTATATCCAGATGGACTGACGAAAGACTGACAAAAATTACCTTACCTCAGCGCACAATCAGCGGAAGATAAATTGAAATTTGCGGGCCGGAGGATGTTTTGGTGAAGAAGTAGGCGGCACCCTGTTTCTGGTTGGCACCAATGGTGGCGTAGGCCGCGCCAATCAGGGCAATGGACCCATCGCCAGAAAGCGCTACTGCAGAACCAAAACCAGAAGGATTATCATCAGGCTGGAGTCGCGTCCCTGCGAGCCAGGTACTGCCGCTGCGTCTGAAGGTGAAGCCATCTTCAATCAGAGCCATGCTGCCATCGGCTGAGAGTGCGATGCTGTTACCCCATCCCAGGTATGCGGCGTCTGGATCGGTCAGGAGGGCCTGCTGGGTCCAGATACCGCCGGAAGCGGTGAATACGATCGCCCCGGTTCCATCGGCGCCAACGAGCGCGGTTTGACCATCAGCAGACAGGGCCGCGCCTACGCCAAACCAGCTGCACCCACCGCCGTTGAGATCGGTCAGACGGGTTTGCTGGCTCCAGGTGGCACTGGCGCGGGTAAAAATGTAAGCCGCACCCTGGGCTGTATTTGCGCCTATGGTTTTCATATCGGCACCGATTAAAGCCGTGCTGCCATCCGCAGAGAGGGCAACGGAGCGTCCAAAATAATCCCCGGCGGCAGCATCGGTACTGGTCAGATGAGCCTGTTCGGTCCAAACGATTCCGCTGCGCTGATAAACATAGGCCGAGCCCTGGTTTGTGTTTGCGTCAACATCGTCCACGTAGGCGCCAATCAGGGCGGTATCGCCGCTGTCTGAGAGCGCCACCGAGACACCGAAGTGGTCGCTCACCTGACGATCAGAGGCGGTGAGCATGGCCTGCTGGCTCCAGACACCCTCGCTGCGGGTGAAGATATAGGCGGCTCCGGGGACCTGGGTATCCACCGGGCCGGTGCCACCCTGGGCGCCCACCAGCGCTGTGCTGCCATCTGCGGAAAGCGCGACCGAAAAGCCAAACAAGTCAGAATCGGGCATGGGCGGGGTGGATAGTTTTTGCTGCAGGACCCAGGTGCCGGCATCATTGATGAAAACGTATACCGCGCCCGGGCCAATTGGGTAGGTGATGCCAAACTCGATATAGTAAGTGCCGACGACGGCAGTGCTGCCATCGTCTGAAATGGCAACAGAATAACCAAAGCCATCTTTGGGGGTGCCATCTGGCGCAATGACCTTTTGCCAGGTGAATGCGGACAACAGCGCGGTCGGGGTGTTGGGCAAGTCACTCTGGGAAAAACTGCTGGCCCGGACAGGCGCCTGGTTCAGGCATAACGACATGACCAGCGCCAGGAGCACCGTCAGATAGAGGACCGAGCGAGAATTTTGATATTGAAACATGGGAAGCCTCCAAAGAACAATTGAATGATGCTGCCATCAATCAAACCGCGCGAACAAAGCCGCCTGATTGATCCGGTCTGCGGGACAGCAAGGGACAGACTGTTGATTCTTTATACCAACAGCCACTGACAGAAGACTGACAAAAAGCGGGAAATGGCTAACGCTTCAACAGGGAACGATAAAGGGCCTGCAGTTCAGGCTGTGGTTCTACCCCCAAATCAGTTTGAAGGGTCTTCTCCAGAGTTCGGTAAAGGCGCAGCGCCCCGGCGGTATCCCCCAGCCCAATGCAGGCCTGCATGCCCAGAAGAGCCGCCTGCTCCTGCCAGGGTTCGGCAGCCAGAAGCTTACGGCAGGCATCCAATGCCGGCAAAAATTGTTTTTCAGACAGCCAGGTGCGGGCTTTTGCCAGCAGGGCGCGTTGATAATCCTGCGCCAGCCAACGGCGGTGGGCTTCGGCCCAGTCGGCATAGCGGTATTCTGGCAAAAATTCACCGGGGTAGCAGGCCAGGGCGGCATCCCAATCGGCGCGATGGATATGGCCCGTAAAGGTTTCATAGTCCACCTGCGAATCCGGCGGCAGGGCCAGGGCAATGCTGCCATTATCCATCCGCAGATAGCGGGAGGGGAATTTCTCGGGAAGGTCGGGCTCCAACGCCCGGCGCAGGGTGGAGGTGGCCTGATGGAGCAGGGCCTGGGCGGCGTTAAATTCTTTTTCCGGCCAGAAAGTGTCAATAATCTGGTCAATAGGCAGACAGCGTCCGGGGCTGATGAGCAGGATGCCCAGCAGTTCTCCAGCGCGGCGCTGGCGGAGGGATTGGGGATCGATTGAACGCCCGCCAGCCTTCAGGCGCCAGCCGCCCAGGGTGGTGATCTTCAGGGGCGGCGGCGGCACCCGGTAGAGATGTTCGAGCAGGCTGTTGCTGGCGGCAACAACGGATTTATCCGGGCTTTTCAATCCCTGAGCAATCAAGGGAAAGGCGAGTGAGCGCTCCTGGTCGGCCAGAAAAGCAAAGCCCCCCTGTGTCAAACGCGCCGCTGCCGCCTGCCAGAGGGCGGGGGCCTGGGGATGATTTTGCTGATTCAGCAAGGCGGCCAGGAGCAGGGTGGCAATCGACAGATCAAAGTCCAGGCGCTGGGGAGTGAGCAGGGCAATAGCTGAACGCAGATCGGCTTCGGCTGCGGGCAGGTTCCCCAATGCCCAGGCGGCACGGCTGCGCTCAATGAGCGCCTGGGCTTGCAGGTGCTGGTAGCCCGTGCGCTCCATCAGGTGATAAGCCTCATCCGCCCAGCCCAGGGCTGCGGGGGCGTCGCTCAACAACCTACTCAAGCGGCTCATCCCCAGGTGCGCCAGAAAAAGATTCTCGGTGATGCCGTTGCTCTCAGCGATGGTACGGGTTTGCTGCAGCATGCTCCGGGCGGTTTCATAATCCCCACTTTCGATGGCAAGGTTGCCATGGATGTAGTGCCAGTACCCATCGGCCAGAGAATTGGGGAGCAGGTTCGCCCGCAGCTCATCCAGGCGGGCAGCGGTCAACCGATACTGGCCGGTCAGCCAGTAGACCCAACTCATGGTCAGGATGGGTCCCCACAACAGTTCCATCATGCCGCTGGAACGGATGATGTTGCTTGCCTCTTCATCGGCGGCCAGCGACAGGGCAAACTGCCCGCGCGGCATGTAGATGCCGCAGGAGATCGAGTGCAGGCCGCGCGCCAGGATGCGTTGATCACCGGTCTGGCGAGCCAGATCAATGGCCTGCAGCAGGTATTTTTCACCCGTGTCGAGGTCGTCGGTTTCGCTGGCACAGATGTTGATGTTTAATAAAGCCTCAGCCCGCGCCCGGCTTTCGGGGCCGGCCAGTGCCAGGGCTGCCTGGCTGAATGCCACGGCCTGGGGGTAATGCCCAAGACGGATGTGCGCATAAGCTAGCGCATTCAGCGCGGCGGCCTCGCTTTCGGTATCGGCACCAGCCTGGGCCAACTGGCGCGCCTGCACCGCCCGATGGATGGCCGCCGGGATACGCCCGCCCCTTTCCAGGGCACGGCTTTCTTCAATCAGGCGGGAAATTTCGGCTGAGGCATCCACTGCGGGGCCCAAAAGTCTTACAGCGCAAACAGGAGAAAGCGCATGACTTCAAAGAAATCGGCATGGTCAAACTGAACGGTGGTGGCATCGGTTTGCCGGACGCCAGGGAAGAAGCCGAACTGATAGGCGCGCTCAGGGCGGCGGAAGCGAACTTCTGCAGTGAAGTGGTTGGGGAGGGGCAGCAGGCACTTCGACGCTTCTGCTACAGCCCGAGCCACCTGGGAGCGGATTTGTTCCACGGCAAGGTCAGGGTGAATATTGATGGTGGAATCGCCAACGCCTTCTTTAACGGCAACGGTGGTGATGTGGGAGTTGAGTGAAACGGCATCTTCACACAGGCCTTTATCACCCGAGACAAAGACCAGCGGTACTTTGACCAGGGCAGCGGTGTAGGCACACAGGGAAAATTCCGAGGCTTCGAGGCCGTTAATCTTCAACCAGGTGATGTGGCCAGACATGGTGTGCGAGAGAGGGTTGGCGCCCGAGCCCATGCGGGAATGGTAGCCGACCAGAACCAGGGCGTGGAAGCTGGAATCCAGCTCTTGCATCATCACAAACGGGTGACCGCTCCAACCACGGATCAGGCGGGTCTGGCGGGGCAGGCGGGAGGCGATGAGGTTGCGGGCGCTGTCGTGGGCGTCTTTGACCCAGACTTCGGTTGCACCAGCCTGGAGGGCGCCTTCGCAGGCGGCTGCGACTTCGGCGGTCATTTGCTCACGGGCAACCTCGTAACCCTCTTTGCCTTGATCGGTCTCGTCCCAATGAGTGACTCCGGTGATGCCTTCAATGTCGGCGCTGATATAGACTTTCATGGGTGGCTCCTGGCCCTCCGGGTTTTAGTTATAATTATGGAGGGCGGCAACCTTGATTATATGACAACTCCGGGGTACTCGCCCACTTGGGTTTATGCCAATCATCTCCTTGAGGTTACTTGATTCCACTTGAATATGCTAACTGAGACTTTTCTTCTCTTTGCTTTATTGTGTGGTTTGCCTGGCCTCGGTTTTTTAGGGCTAATTCTGGTTATACTCATCCGGCTGGGGCGGAAGCACCCGCCGACCCAATCTGCCAATCAGGGGAAGAAAAAAGCGCCAGATTCTGCCAACAACGAACCCTATCTGCCCATCATTAACGTTCGGGGGGGCCCGGATGAATGGCAAGAGCTGCTCAGTAAATTGAATTTGCAAACCGGTGAAACCAAGCAAACGCTCGAAGCCAAAGCGTATGTCATGGTACAGACCATCCGGTCGATTGAGTCTGCTTTCTACATGTCGCTGTGGGTTTTATCGAAATCTGCCAGTGCCGCGGCTGATGGTCTGGATGAGGCGAACCCAATCCACCTTTTTGCTGAAATGTGCCAGCAAGCTGCGCAAGACTGGGAGGTTGATGTTCAGAAACTGCGCAGCGCCTGCCTGGAAAGAGGAACAGATAATGCAGTTGCATTGGAAGGTATTGTGAGTGCGATTGTGGATTGGCTGGCGCGCCTTGAAAGTTTAGCAGACAAGCTCTCTGCCGTAAGTGCTGAGCGTCAGGAAGATACGGCTACCCTGAAATCATTGCAGAATCAACTCAACCATCTATTAGCCCGGAGGGAGTGCCTAAGACAGCGTGATTTTTCCTGGCTGGCCGGGTTACCCCGGACAACCTTTGTGAATGTGGATGAATTACAATGCACTTTTTCGGATCACTTCAAGCCACTGGGGCAGCCGGTCATGATCCCCTGCGAAGATATTATTGCCCGGCGTTCTGGAAAGATGCAAGTTAACCCAGTCACACAGGTGACGTACTCCTTTGGATGGTATCGGGATTTTGAATGTCTCGAGTTCCAAATAAAGGTTGTCACCTACGCCGGGGCGCGTCCAGTCATCACAAACTGGCGGCTGCTTTCAACGCTGCAGACAATCAAACTGGCGCCTTACGTCTGCGAATACTGCGGCGATGCAGTTGAAGAGCAATACTGGGCTTGTAGTGAATGTGGCTATGATATTCTTTATCACGCTACCCGTCCAGAGACTGCTCCCCCTGCTGGATAACGTGATAGCGAATTCTTATAACAGCACAATGCCTATTCAGGAAGCCTCAGACCTTACGCCTGAACTTAAAATGGATCCAGGAAACCAAAATCCGATAAGCCACGCGGTTTTCAGGCAACCAGGAAAAATTCGGCAGCGGCGCGGCCATCCAGCGGCCCGCCATGGCCGACGTGAATTTTGACCGGCTGGAAAGACAGGATGCGTTTGAGGCTGGTTTGGATGTCATTCGGGTTGGAGGCCCAGTAGTGATATCGCGGTTTATGCGGCTGGAACTGCCCCAAGGGCCATCCGCCGCCGCAAAGGTCACCAACGATGGCCTGACGATCATCAGTTAATATCGAAACAGAGCCAGGCGTATGGCCGGGGGTAAAGATCACCTGGGCGCTCACGCCATAGGTCGATAAATCCAGGGCATCATCGACCAGCAGATCGGGCGCGGCTGGGGAAAACCGAGCATCCATAAAAGGCATGAAGGCTTTGCCAAGCGGGTGGATGGGGATAATAGGAGCATTACGACCTAACTCCAGATACTCTTTTTCCAGCTGATGAACCATGACCGGGCATTTGGTCTGTTTTTTCAGGGCCGCCAGCGTTCCACAATGGTCAAAGTGGACGTGGGTGAGTATGATCAGGGACAGGGCGCCGATATCAACGCCCCATTGATGTAACCGGCGGGTGAGTAGGGGTAAATCGAGTGGGTTGCCGGCGTCCACAAGAATGTCTTTTGGGCCGCGCAGCAGGAAGGCATTGGATATTGAGAGCTTCAAAGGGATGATGGTGGTCATGAGGGCTCCTCAAAGAGACGATGATCAAGCGGGTGTTCAAATTATTGTAGCAGACTCTGATGATTTCAAAACTTTGGAGGAGGCTCAATGTATGCCCCCCAAATGATGGTTTCAATTTAACCGCGGCCGTTCGCACAGATCTGGGCTACAAGCCCCGAAACGTGATGGATGATTGCGTTGGCAGATCTTATTCTCCGTCTCTGTCCCAAAGCTGGTAGGTTTTGAAAAAAGAGCAAGTTCGCCGTAATATGTAAGGTAACCAAACCACAACAATTACGGGAACTTGCCATGTCCATTGGCACACTACGACTGCCAGAAGTCAAGTATTGCCAGGAAGAAAGACCACGCCGCTGCCCCTATTGCCCCGGAGAGACCTTTCAACGCTGGGGCGGGGCAGGAAAACGGGTCAAGGATCCATGGCTGGGGGAGGTGTGGGTGTATCGATATCGCTGCTGCCGCTGCCGAAGGACGTTTCGACATTATCCCGAAGGCATAGATCGTGGGCAGCAGACGGCCCGGATGAGGGCCGTGGCCGCGATTGGCTGGATTTTGGGAATGAGTTACCGGGGGAGTTCGCGATATCTGAGTGTTTTTCGGATCCAATTGAGCCGGATGAGTATCTGGCGGGATATTCAGCAACGAGCCGGGGAGTTGAGCCAAGCGCGGTATTGGAAGCCGGTGCGGGTCTTGGGTGTGGATGGGGCGTATGTGCGGGGGTGGGGGAAAACACAGCCAGTACTGGTGGCGGTCGATCTGGGCACGGGAGAGCCGGTGATGGTAGGTTATGTGGATGAGAAAGACCCACAAGCCGTGAAGGAATTCCTGGAACCGCTGATGCAGCGGCTGGGAGTGAGTGTGATTGTGACGGATGACCTGTCCAGTTATAAACAGGCAGCAGCAGCCTTGCAGTTGGAGCATCAAATCTGCCAGTTTCATGTGCGGCGGTGGGTGGGTCTGGCGGTGCATGAGCTCAAAGCATGTCTGCCGCCGGAATGGGTCGGGGTGGCTGAGGAAGCGCACCAGATCTTACGCGATTTGCCAATCGAGGGAGACAAGCGCCTGGTGGCCTTATCGCGCCGGTTTCCCCCCAGTCAATGGAGGCAAATGGGGCATGAATGGTCGAGTGTGGACAAGCTGCGGGCCTTGATCGTGCGTTTGGCAGGTAATTGGGCTCACTATCGAGTATTTGACTGGCAGCCGGATGTCCCTTGGACCAACAACCCCACCGAACAAGTGATTGGCAAGATGAAGATGAGGGCTCGAACAGTTCGCGGTTACAAGACCTGGGAGGGAATGGCTAGCGGACTGATGACTGCGGGTGTCGGCGTGTCCTGATAACCTTTGCCTTTCCCGTGTTGTAATCTGCCCCCTCCATTTTCTCTATTTCGCCAACCAACTTTGGGACAAACACTATTCTCCCCCCCTCTGAAGTCGCTAACTTGAAAAATGGTACAATGAACTGAGGTAGGCATGGGATAATTCTGCAAGTAACTACGAAGCGACCGTCTATACAGATATATTTGGCATGTATGTTGTTAGGCAGGCCCAAATCGATTTACCCCCGAGAGGAGATTTTCTACATTGGACATTCCACGGATCTTCAATATCACTGAGAGTGCTCACCGCATCCACAACCCGATCACACCCGAAAAGCTCGCCACTCTCGGTGCGGCGCTGCGCCTGGAAGCGGGGGACCGAGTGCTCGACCTGGGCAGCGGTTCGGGCGAGATGCTGTGCACCTGGGCACGTGATCACGGCATCACCGGCATTGGCGTCGATATGAGTCAGTTGTTTACTGCACAAGCGAAACTGCGTGCGGAAGAACTTGGCGTAGCCCACCAAGTCCAGTTCATCCATGGCGATGCTGCCGGCTATGTTTCTGATGAGAAGGTCAATGTGGCCGCCTGTATCGGCGCCACCTGGATCGGCGGAGGAGTCGCCGGCACGATCAAGCTTCTGGAGCAGAGCCTGCGCACCGGAGGAATTATCCTCATTGGCGAACCCTACTGGCGGATATTGCCGCCGACGGAAGAGGTTGCCAGGGGGTGTCTTGCCCACTCGATCTCCGACTTTGGCATGCTTCCAGAACTGCTCGCGTCTTTCAGCCCCCTTGGTTACGATGTTGTTGAAATGGTTCTGGCTGATCAGGACGGTTGGGACAGATATGAGGCGGCCAAGTGGCTCACCATGCGCCGATGGCTTGAAGCCAATCCAGACGATGAGTTAGCGAAAGAGGTTCGAGCCCAATTGACATCGGAACCCGAGCGCTATGCCACCTACACACGTGAATATCTGGGCTGGGGTGTGTTTGCGCTGATGCCGCGGTAATGCTTTGGCGCATCCGGCGGCTCGACAGAGGTTGCGCCGCGCAACAGCTGGTGGCTCGCCGAGATGGGATTGCACCTGAATTCATTTATCATGGTCTGGTTACCTGTGTTATCAACAGAAAGCTCTTTCTCAAGCAGGTCTAACAATTCATTGAAGTCAACGTCAATTCGCGGCGCGGCTTAATTCAGGCGTTAGCCCTTCTTACTCAAACCCCAAGGTAATTAAAATGCCCCCACTCATTGTTATTACGATCATCCTTGTTGTCCTTCTGCTTTTCTATTTCATCCTCTTTCGCCCCTGGCAACTTCGATGGGGGGCTACCAATGATGAAATTAAACGCTCAATGCCTGGGGATGATATTGTTGCTGAGCCATCCTTCAATGCCACTCGGGCGGTATCAATCAATGCACCTGCTGAGACCATATATCCCTGGATCGTTCAAATGGGTGTGGGTCGGGCGGGTTGGTATAGCTATGACTTGTTGGATAACCTCGGTAGACCCAGCGCAGAAGTGATCCTTCCCGCACATCAAAACAGGCAAATTGGGGATGTGGTTCCGATGAGCCCAGATGGAAAACAAGGGATGTGGGTAAAAGACTTCAGTAATAATAAATGGATGTTGTGGTGGGATAAAATCGGCGAGAACTCTTGGGTTTGGGAAATCTACGCAGAAGGAGAAGCTCACTCCCGTCTTGTCACACGGGTACGTGTGAAATATCGATGGTTTTCGCCCACTATTCTGTTCAACCTGCTGATTGAGTTCTGCGATATTATCATGATGCGTAAATGTATGCTGGGTATTAAGAGACGGGCAGAAACAATGGCTCGTCTCCAAGTGACTGTCCCATTTCTGGTTGGTTTTTAGCTTGCCGCCACCTATGGCGGTGACAAGACACCAAAACCGCCAATTCGCCCCCACAGGTTGGGTTGCGCAAGTCGCCAACCCATTTTAGGACAAACACGGCAGAAAGAGTATTGACAATTTCAACAATATACTGTACAGTATATCTGTACAGATTGGAGGTACAATGACCATTCATACAACGTATACTCAAGCCCGTGACGGCCTGGCAAAATTACTCGATCAGGTGACGCATAATCGAGAAGTGGTTGTTATTCAACGCCGCGGCGAAGAAGAAGTTGCCATGATCGCTGCATCAGAATTGGAAAGTCTGATGGAAACAGCTTACCTGTTGCGCTCACCTGCAAACGCTGAACGCTTGCTCACAGCATTGGGGCGGGCTTTAAAGGGTGAGGGTGAAGGGCAAACCATCGCTGCGTTGCGCAATGAGGTAAGCATTGAACCCTAAAGAGCGGTTTGCAGTATTTCAACCTGAATTTATCGAAGATTTACGCTATTGGGTGGAAACAGACCGCAAACTGGCGCTCAGAGCCTTTGACATGATTGAGGCAATTTTACGTGACCCTTTCAACGGCATTGGCAAACCTGAACCGCTCAAATATATCGCGCCAGGTGCATGGTCACGCAGGTTGACTCATGAGCACCGGATTGTCTATTTGGTTAGAGATGACCGGATTGACTTTTTGCAGGCCAGATATCATTATTAGGACTATCGCCCATCAAGACAAAGATTTAGCACAAGACCGCCGGTGTTACCGGCGGTCTTGTCTTTCTGTGCCCCCACGGGTAGGCGATTTGTTAAGTAGTCTTAGCCGCGAAAGGGTGGAGGGAATCCGAGTCACAGATCTTTTTAAGGATGTGGTATTCCTGGGTCGTGAGCATGCCGACGCGTTCATACAGGCGTGGGGCATTCGTCAGGCTCTCCGAGTCCACACTCAACCGCACGCAATCTATTCCACGGCGTTGGAACTCCGCAAATGAGTACAGCAGTAAAGCCCGCCCTAGGCCTTGCCCGCGCCAAGCTCGACGCACGCTCAGGTGGTCAACCCAGGCCACCCCCGCATCCGTAACATAGTTCAGCGCCACGCCCACCACCTCCCCCCCTACCCTGGCCACAAACCACAGCCCAGGATCAAAGGATGCTGCATTCAAATTCATCCGTTCCGCCCACTGCTCAAAAGTCAGCGGCGTATGGTACCCCTTGTCCAACGCGGCCTCTTCATCAGCATTGTAAACGGCTTGCTCATCCTGCTCACGGACAAATAAGCCAACAGTGGTCTGCCCCGGCCAAACTGCCGGCTCCAGCGGGGAATCCAGGCTGCGCTCCATCATTAAAAACGAGAGCCGCGTAACATACCCCGCCCGGTGAAAAGATTGCAAGACATGCGGCGTTGCCGCGCTGGCGCGCCCGTAAAGTGCGCAACCTACCGGGTTACCATGCCGCGCTACGGCACGCCATTCAGCCTGCCGCAGCAACTGCTCGCCAGCCATCACGTACCCTGCGCCAGGGGCCAGGTAGAGCGCCGCATCGAACCGTCCAGGCTCATCGCTGCGTAAATCGGCATAGCCCGCCAGCGCACCGCCAGGAGCCACCGCCACCCAAGCATCTTGAGCCAGATCCAGTGTTACCCATGCTGCACGCAGCGTGTTCGCCGTAACAAACGCCTCGCCATACCCCTGCACATTCTGCGCCGTAATAAGCGCCAGTACTGCCTCAAAATCATGCGAGGCCACAGACTTTAGCACAAAAGAATCCATCATACAAGTACCCACTCAAATAATCGAATTATTTGGATTATATAATAAAAAACTCGGAGTTTTCACTCCAAGTTTTTTGTGCCCCCACGGGGACTCGAACCCCGGTTATAGCCTTGAAAGGGCTGTGTCCTAACCGCTAGACCATGGGGGCGGCTGAGGCAATATTCTATCAGAGGGTGCCCAAAAGGTCAAGGATTTGGCGGGG
>JAGOFZ010000201.1 GCA_017996955.1 Longilinea sp. | reverse complement strand
GGGTGGCTGCCCGGGATACAGAGGCCGCCTGCTGCATCCGCTCCGGGCGCATCTGGGGGTTGGTCTTTGCGTCCAACCCGGCCTCGTCCTTTGGCTGGATTGTGGATCAGGCTGAACTGCACGCCGCGCCCGGCTATGCCGCACCCAAACTGCCCACCTCGCTGTACCGCGAGACTGTGGTGCAGATTTACGACAAGGTCAGCGCCGACGGCACCGACTGGTACATGCTGGGCATGAATACCTGGGTTGAGCGGCGCTACATTCGTCAGTTTGTGGTCAACCTCACCCCACCCCAGGGCGTGGAAAATGGCCGCTGGATTGAAATCAACCTCTATGAGCAGACCCTGGGCGTCTATGAGAATGGGCGGCTGGTCTATGCCACGCTGATCGCCAGCGGCGCCGAGCCCTATTACACCCGCCCGGGCCTCTTCCAGATTTATGAGAAGCTGGACAAGACCACCATGTCTGGCGCCTTTGAAGCCGACCGCTCCGATTTTTACTACCTCGAAGAAGTGCCCTATACCATGTACTATGATGAGGCGCGGGCTTTGCACGGCGCCTACTGGCGCACCCTCTACGGGTATCCGCAGTCGCATGGCTGCGTCAACCTCTCCATTGGCGACGCCCGCTGGCTCTACGAGTGGGCGCAGGTTGGCGACTGGGTCTATGTCTGGGATCCCTCCGGCGAAACCCCCACCGATCCCGCCCTCTACACCGAAGGCGGTGCCTGAGCCCCGGGATTTAGGATTGAGACCTCATCCTGTGCATGGGTTCGCGCTCTGGGGTTTCAATCATATATCAACAATCTGCAATCAAACTGGTTGCATCTCCATGCCGCCCGTGTTAAAATAACTCAGGGACTATTATTCTTCCAGCGGGAGGCTGTTCATGTTTGATATGGTCGAGATGATGATAGACAGCGTGCGGGTCAGCCTGACCAATCAGCAGCGCATTGTGATTTTGCGCCAGCTCGACGTTGAACGTTACCTGCCCATCTGGATCGGTCCCTACGAGGCCGAGGCCATTACCATCGCCTTGCAGGAGATTGAAGTGGCCCGCCCGCAGACCCACGACCTGCTCAAGAATACCCTCACCACCCTGGGCGCCCGCCTGCTGCGCATTGAAGTCATCGCCCTGCGCGAAGATGTCTTCTATGCCCACCTGATTGTCGAAATCTCCGACCGCCTGATCGAGATTGACTCCCGCCCCTCCGATGCCCTGGCGCTGGCGGTGCGCTTTCATGCGCCCATTTATGTTGCGCAAGAAGTCTTGAATACCGCCGGCGTCACCCCCGAAGAAGACGTCCAGCAGACCCCGCAAAGCGTCACTTCCCCGGCCCCGGCTGAAGAGCCATCCTCTGACCGCCTGTCCATTTTTGAAGATTTTCTCCAGAACCTTGACCTGGATGATCTGGATACCCCCCACCCGGACGACGAACCCGGCCCCGATCCCAACTCTGATCCTGATCCCGATCAGCCCGCAGGTCAATGAGCATGTCTGACCTGCCGCCCTTTGAAGACGAAGCCCCGCAGCCCGAACTTCAGGCCCAGCCCCACAGCCGGGAGGCCGAAGAGGCGGTGCTGGGCGCCGTCCTGATTAACCCCGAAACCTACTACAATATTGCCCAGTTCCTGCGCTCCGATGATTTCTACATTGTCCGCAACCGCTGGCTCTGGGAGGCCTTCAACCGCCTGCACGAGCGCCGCATCCCCCTCGATTACCTGACCGTTTGCCAGGAACTGGAGGAAGGCGAACACCTGACCGAAATTGGCGGCCCGGCCTATGTCACTGCGCTGATCAACCAGACCCCCACCTCCATGCACGCCGAAGCCTACGGCCGCATTGTGGAGGCCCACTCGGTGCGGCGGCGGATGCTGCAAGCCGCCAATGAGATGGCCCGCCTGGCCTATGACCAGAGCCAGACTGTGGACAACATCCTCGGTGAGGCCGAAAAGGCGGTCTTTGGCCTGTCGGAGCGGCGCATCCAGCACGACCTGCAGCCCATTTCCACCGTCCTCAGCACCTATTACGACCGGGTGGACTCGCTCTCCCAACTCGGGGATGATATCTACGGCGTGCCCACCGGCCTGTATGACCTGGATAAGCTTCTGGGTGGGCTGCAAAAATCTGACCTGTTGATTATTGCCGGTCGCCCGGGCATGGGTAAGACGGGCTTCCTGCTTTCCATTGCCAAAAACGCCGGGCAGAAACACAAAAAACATGTGGCCATCTTCTCGCTGGAAATGTCTGGCGAGCAGCTTGTCCAGCGTCTGATCGCCCAGGAAACCGGCATTGATACCCAGCGTCTGCGCACCGGCAAACTGGAAGAACATGAATGGCCGCTCTTCACCCATGCGGTGGAAGTGCTGGCCGATACCCGCATCTGGCTGGACGACACCCCCTCCATCACCCCATTGTCGCTGCGCACCAAGTGCCGCCGCCTGGATATGGAATTTGGCCTTGATCTGGTCATCCTGGACTATATCCAGTTGATGTCCAGCGACACCCGCACCGATAACCGCGTGCAAGAGGTCTCCTACATCTCCCGCAGCCTCAAAAACCTGGCGCGTGAACTCAACGTTCCGGTGCTGGCGGCTGCCCAGCTCTCCCGTGCGGTAGAGCAGCGCACCGACAAGCGCCCGCAGCTCTCTGATCTGCGTGAGTCGGGCTCGCTGGAGCAGGACGCCGACATTGTCATGTTCATCAACCGCCCCGATGCCCTGGAAAAAGACAGCCCGCGGGCCAATATGGCCGAGATCATCGTTGCCAAGCACCGCAATGGCCCCACCCATCCCGGCATCGAGCTGGTCTTCTTGAATAACCTGGCGCGCTTTGAAAACGCCGCCACACCCGGTCAGCCGCCTGCTGGCGGCGCCCGCCGCCGCTAAAGGAGGCTGCAGTGCCATCGTTCACGGGCTTCTCTGCTGGTCAGGCCAACCCCACCCCGGTGCCCAATGCTTTCTTTACAGACCTGCTGCCGGAAATTGACCATCTGGATGAGCTGCGCATCACGCTGTATGCCTTCTGGGCCTTGAACCAGCAGGAGGGCAATCTGCGCTTTCTTACCCGCCGTGATTTTGAACGTGACAAACGCCTGATGCACTCACTGGGCCGCACCAAAGCCAAAGCCCAGGCTGCCCTGACCAATGCGCTGGAGCGCGCGGTGCTGCGCGGCTCGCTGCTGCAGGCCTTTTTGCGCCCCGGCGAGGCTGCTGAAGAGGCGCTTTACTTCATTAATACAGTGCGCGGTCGCGCCGCTCTGGATGCCCTGAAGAACGGCGAATGGTCGCCCGCCGACCAGGCCCGCCCCGAAATCACCCTGGACCTGGAACGCCCCAACATCTTCCGGCTCTATGAACAAAACATCGGCCCGCTCACCCCCCTGATGGCGGATGCGCTGCGTGAGGCCGAAGAACTCTACCCCGCCGAATGGATTGAAGAAGCCATTTCGGCAGCAGTCAAAGCTAATGCCCGTTCCTGGCGCTACGCAGAGGCCATCCTCAAACGCCGGGAGAAAGGACGCGATGGAACCGCTCGAGGAAAAACTGAAAAGAGTAGCCGCC
>JAGOFZ010000200.1 GCA_017996955.1 Longilinea sp. | reverse complement strand
ATGACCGATATCCACGGCAAAATTTGTAGACTGCGATTACGCATAAGGCTCTCCGCAAAAGCAAATTCTACCAGAGTTTTGCCCTTTCCGACGAAGCCGAATCTGAAATTGGGATATACTTAACCTATGAGCGATTTCTCCGCCGATGAATTGAACCTGATCCGCAGTATGCACCTCTTCCGCGGTCTGAGTGAGGCGGAGTGGGCTCGGGTCCAGCGGGATTTCACCATCTTACCCCTCAAAGAAGGGGAGGGCATCTTCCGCCAGGGTCAGTATGCCGATACTTTTTACATCGTCCTCAGCGGGCGCGTGCGCCTGATCCAGTCTAAAAATGGTGTGGAATCAGATCTGGAGATTCTGGATGCCGGCATGACCTTCGGTGAGGAGGCGCTCGCCCGTCGTCAAAGTTATCGCGTCCGCGCCGAAGCCATGGCGCCCACCCGGGTGCTGCGTTGGCAGATTGAAGACCTGCTGCTTGCCGAACGCAACATGCCCACCCTGCGCCCCTTCATGGATACCCTGCGCGAGACTTACGATCTGATGGTGACGCAGTCCATGCCCTGGCGCGGCCCGCGTGAGGTGGTCTATCTGATGGCCCGCCGCCATTCGATTTTCCTCTGGCTTAAACTCATCCCCCCACTGCTGCTCGGCGCCGTGACCAGTGTGCCGCTCCTGGCGCTCTACGCCGCCCGGGCGCAGAACCCTGTCTTTCTAATTCTGGCAATCTTGTTTTTGCTGGTGCTTGCGGTCTGGGTCGGCCTCATCTGGCTGGACTGGGCTAACGACTTCTCCATTATTACTAACCGCCGGGTCTTGTTCCATGAGCGTGTCATCTTGCTGTACGACAGCCGCCGTGAAGTTCCTCTGGAAGCCGTCCTCTCCGATGATGTCACCACCTCGTTTCTGGGGCGGATGTTTGGCTTCGGCACCGTCATTGTCAAAACCTATACCGGCAAGCTGGAAATGCCCGACCTGCGCTACCCCAACGTGGTGCGCGCCATCCTCGGCGTCCAGCGTGAGCGCGCCAAAGTCCGCCAGGAACGCAACCGCCGCCGCAACATGGATGACACCATCCGCCAGCGGTTCCAGCATCTGCCGCCGCTGCCCGTGCCTGAAGAAGAAACCTATGTTGCCCCCATCGTCCAGCCGGGCCGCCTGCAGATTGCGCTTTCAGACTTTTTCCAGCTCCGGCGCGTCGTCGGCGATACGATTACCTACCGCACCCATTGGCTGATCCTCTTTGCCCATGCCTGGGCGCCAACCCTGATTCTGACGCTCCTGTTCCTGGGTCTTCTCCTCCGGATTTTTAATCTATTCACCTTCATTCCGCTGGCCGCTGTGTTCGGACTGTGGCTGTTCTTCAGCATCGGTTTCGGCCTCTGGTGGTTGTATTGCTTTATTGACTGGCGCAATGACCTCTATATTCTCAACAACAACGAACTGATCGATTACTACCGCAAGCCGCTTGGTGAAGAAAACCGCCGTTCTGCCCCGCTGGAAAATATTCAAACAATTGATTACGAACAGAAAAATATTATTGCCCTGTTGTTCAATTATGGTACTGTATTTATTCGTGTGGGCAATGACGCATTGAGCTTTAACAACGTCTTCAATCCTTCTGAAGTCCAGCGCGAAATCTTTGAGCGCTTTGTTGAAAAACGCCGCCGCAAAGAGCAGGAAGCCGTCCGTGCCGAAGAAAACCGCATGCTCGACTGGCTCGAAGCCTATCACCGCGTGGTCGAAGGCGAGCCCCCGCCCCCCAACGCTGGCTGAGCGGTTTCCTATTCAACTCTGCCTCAGTCTAAGGTACAATAGGGGCGATGAATTATTGTAGAAGGAAACTGACATGAGTCTGAAAGAAATTGTTGCTCTGCCGCATCCCGTCTTGCGGCGGAAAGCTCATAAAATTACTGTTTTTGACAAAGACCTGCAAGCGTTAATTGAAGATATGATCGAAACCATGCGCAAAGCCCCCGGCGTTGGCCTGGCGGCGCCGCAGGTTGCCGAACCTGTTCGCCTGATTGTGGTCGAATACACCACTGATGAGGAAGACGAAAACGCCCCCACCAAGCTCTATGTGGTTGCCAACCCCGAAATCGTTGAGATGTCTGAAGAAAAAGTCACCGGCGTAGAGGGCTGCCTCTCTGTCCCCGGACTGATTGGCGAGGTTGAACGCTCCGAATCCATCGTGGTCAAGGGCCAGAACCGCCGCGGTCAACTGGTGCGCATCAAAGCTCAGGGCTGGCTGGCGCGCATCTTCCAGCATGAGATTGACCATCTGGAAGGTGTGATTTTCACCGACCGGGCCACCCGCATCTGGCAGCCCAAAGAAGGCGAAGAACTGCCCCTGGATTGACATGTTTCTTACCCACCTATCGCTGACCAATTTCCGTGCCTTCACCCGCCTGGACATGGACCTGCCCCGGCGGATTCTTTTGCTGGTCGGCGATAATGCCCAGGGCAAAACCAGTATTCTCGAAGCCGTCTTCTACCTGGCAACCTTCACCTCGCTGCATGCCCAGAGTGATCGCCAGCTCATCAACTTTCTCACCGCTGAAGAAGCGCTGGCAGTGGCCCGCCTGGTTGCCGATTTTCAACGCGGCGACCGGCTGCACCGCCTGGAGGTGCGCCTGATCCAAGAGCCGATAGGCCCGGTGGGCAACCGTTTCCGCAAAGAAATCCTGCTGGATGGTGTTAAACGCACCGCCCAGGAAGCGATGGGCGTCTTTAACGCCGTCATTTTCCTGCCGCAGATGATGCGCATCATCGAAGGCGGCCCCGATGAGCGCCGCCGCTATCTCAACCTGGCATTGTCTCAGGCCATGCCCGGCTATGCCGCCGCCCTTAGCGAATATTCTCAGGCCCTGGCCCAGCGCAACGCCCTGCTCAAGCTGTTGGCAGAACGCGGCGGCTCACCTGACCAGTTGACCTACTGGGATGAACTCATCGCCGGACGCGGCGCAGTGTTGATTGCCGCCCGCATCCAGGCCATTCAAGAGATGGAACGCCTGGCAGCCCGCCTGCACCAAAAATTGACCCATTCAGAAGAGGTCTTGCGCATCCATTACCAGCCATCTTATGACCCCCTGCCGCGTCCCGAAGGTCAGTATGCCCTGCCCATCCAGACTGCTGTACAGCGTAACGGCTTCACCATTGAGCAGATCCGCCAGGGCTTTCTGGCACAGCTTCAGGCCCGCCGTACCGAAGAACTGGCCCGCGGCGTCACTGCCATCGGCCCGCACCGTGACGAGATGCGCTTCCTGAGCAACGGCATAGATCTGGGTGATTTTGGCTCCCGCGGGCAGATCCGCACAGCGCTCCTCGCGCTGAAGATGTCCGAGGCCGCCTGGCTGCACGAAAAGACCGGTCAGTGGCCCGTCTTGCTGCTGGATGAAATCCTCGCTGAACTGGATACTCAGCGCCGCACCGATTTGCTGGAGACCCTCGGCGAAGGCGAGCAGGCGCTTTTAACCACCACCGACACGAAGCTCTTCTCCCCCACATTTCTGGAGCAGGCTGCCCGCTGGGAAGTCCGTGCCGGGCAGGTGGTCAAGGCGGTCGGTTAGACCGCTCTACA
>JAGOFZ010000199.1:1711-3581 GCA_017996955.1 Longilinea sp. | reverse complement strand
CACCAGGGCCGCGGGGATGGCGATGAAGGCCAGGAAGCCAATGCCGCCGCTGGTGACCGGCTGCCGGGAGACAGCCCGACCCAGGCGCTCCACCGGAGCCGGCATGAGCAGCGCCAGGACCAGCGCCAGGGCAGCTACGCCCAGTACCTGGAAGAGATTCCAGAGCAGGCTGTTGACGCCATTCATAAAGTGGAAGTAGGGCGATTCGTTGTAGCGGCTTTCCCAATCCCAGTTCCAGGGGACGACTTCGCTCCAGCTTTCAGCGCTGGCGCTGTTCAAGACGACATCCCCACCCACTACGGCATCGGGGTCACGGTTGAACTGCACGCCGTTGGCAGCGATATTGCCCTCGACCACGGCTGTGCTGTCGAGAGTGAGCATACCGCCAAAGGCGGCAATATCGCCTTCGACCACACCTTCAACATCGAGGGTGCCGCCCATCAGGGCCACATCCCCTTCGACAATGGCGCCGTCTTCAATGGTGACGGTGCCGCCCATGATTGCCAGGTCGCCTTCATAGACGGTGCCGTTGGAAATGCGGCAGGCTGAGCCGATGACGGGCGAATTGGGGGGGCAGTCACTGGCGGGGCCAGCCGCCTGAACCGGGCTGAAGCCGAGCGCCAGCGCGGTGACGAGCAGACTAATGACAAACATCCATTTTACGAACTTATTCATGATTGAACTCCTCGATTGAAATTACACAGGCGGGTTGCCCGGCAAAAGGCAAATGCGCCCGTAAGGCTGACAACTGAGAACCAGACCAAAACCAGGGCACCCAGGCCCCACCAGACCCACGTGGGGGTATGGGCCAGCAGTTGGCTGACTGTTTGCTGGGCTTGAACCAGCCAGTTGGAAAAGTTGACAAAGGCCGCAATGGCCCCGGCTAACAAACTGGCCGGGGTGGCATTGAGGCTGATAATCAGGCCAATCAGGGCCAGGATGAGCAGCAGGCTGCCAACGATAATCAGGATGGTCAGCCAGATCTGGCGCTCCCGCTGCCGGGCGCGCTCCACGGCAAATTTAGCTTCCCAGCGCTTGGTGAATCCGGGGGTCGGGCGCGCCATGGGGGCGGCAGCCAACTGGCAGCGGACATCCATCCAGGCTTTTTCATTGCGGCTGCACTGCGGGCAATCCTTGAGGTGGAGCTGCAGTTCAGCTTCCTGCTGGGTGGTGCGGGGAACATCCTGATAGATTAGGGTTTCAAAAGGCTGGTGACTCATCGGGTCTCCTTTCCTGGGCGGCGTTTTGCGCTTCCAGCGCCTGCCAGCGCTGCCCCAGGGCCTGACGGGCCCGGTGCAGCCGGCTTTTGACGGCACTGACGGTGAGCGCAAGCGCATTCGCGATTTCTTCTTCTGAAAAGTCATACCAATAACGGAGGACAATGGCGGCGCGGTCTTGCGGGTTGAGGCTGTTAAGGAGCTGGCGCAGAGCCGTGGCCTCCTGCGATCTGGCAGCGGAGCGCTCGGGCAGGGGTGCGGGGTCCGCCATGATCTCTTCGATCATGCCATCCAGGGGGATGAGCACGGCACGCGAGCGGCGCTGCTGGTCAATGCAATAGTGAGCGGCAATGGACAGGAGCCAGGTGGCAAAGGAACGATTGGGATCGTAGCGGTGAAGGTGTTGATAGGCTCGCCAGAAGGTTTCTTGAGCGGCATCTTCAGCTTCCTGCGGGCTGCCCAACATGCGGTAGCAAAGGTTATAGACGGGCGTTTGATAACGTTCCACCAGGGCGGTGAACGCCTCATCACTGCCCTGCAGGGCTTGCTGTAAACAATCACTTTCGTTGTATGTCATCCGATTTCCTGTTCCAGCGCTTACAGTACAGTATACGCAAGTTTTGGCGCAAGGTTGCACCACTGATTACAACCGC
>JAGOFZ010000199.1:0-1611 GCA_017996955.1 Longilinea sp. | reverse complement strand
GGGGTGTGAGCGGCATGGATTGAGCAATCCCATTATCGCGCTGAAATGGGAGGTGGGGGCGGAGATTTGGGAAGTGTCAGGCAGGGTACGCGGCTTTGACGAGGGTCAGGCAGGCGGCAAGTCGGCGAGGGCCTGCTGGACGCGTTGTTTGATGTCGGCATCGTGGCTGTGCGCCAGGCAGCGGGCGGCGGCTTCCAGCTCCTGGCGGGCTGTTGAGAAGTCTTGCTGCCGAATGGCGACCTGCGCCAGATTGTAATGCCCCCAGCATTGCCCGTTCCAATCGCCGCGCTGCAGGCAGCGCTCTAAAAACTGCCGATGCCAGCCGGCGGCTTCGTCAAAAAGCCCCTGATAGACGGCGGTTTCGCCCAGGTTGGCCAGGGCAATCACTTCGCCGCGCCAGTTGCCCGCCTGATGGTTCATCTCCAGGGCCTGCACAAAATGCTGGCGGGCTACATCGGCCTGCCCCAGCTTCAAGTAGGCATCGCCCAGGTTGTTGCAGGCCGATCCGGCGCCGGTGCGGTCGCCAATTTCCTGACTGAGCCGCAGATATTCCTCGTAATAGCCAATCGCAGCAGTAAAGTTTTGCTGGCGGCAGGCCGCACTGCCCAAACCGTTGTAGGCCTGGCCTTCGGCGCGCCGGTCACCCAGCTGCCGGGCAATTTCCAGGGCCTGCTGCTGATACTCCATGGCAGATTGGACCTGCCCCTGCTCCATCAGGATATTGGCCATCAGGCGCAGGGCGCGCGCCCGCAGGGGCAGCAGCGAATCCTGGCGGGTGAGGGTCAGAGCGCGCTGAAGCTGATCCTGGGCAACCGGATAGTTATGCAGCCGCAGGTGAGACAGGCCCGCCAGGACATGCCCTTCGGCCTGCAGGGTAGTCACGCCGCTGACCTGGGCCAGCGCAATACCGGCTTCGGCCAGGGTCAGGGCAGTCTCATAATCGCCGCTGATCTCGGCCAGGCTGGCGCGCATGAGCATCACCTCAACCCGCCGCCGGTCATCGTTCAGGGCTTCGGCCAGGGCAGCCAGGGTCAAAAGATCGGCTGCCTGGGCCGAGCGTTCACCGAGCAAATCATAGACCTGAACCCGATGCACCAGCAGCTCGTAACGGCGCGGCAGGTGGTCGGCGGGGGTTAGATCCAGGGAGCGGGTGAAGTAGTGCACGGCATTGTCATTGGCATACTGGGCGGCTGAGCGGATGCCGGCGCGCTGATACCAGGTGGCGGCGCCTTCCAGTTCTTCAGCGTGTTCCAAATGGCCGGCAATGGCGCCGGCATATTCTTCGGCGCGCTCGCCGCTGCGCTGGATCAACCAGCGGGCCACCCGGGCATGGTCGGCGCGGCGCTGGCGCTTTAACACCGTCTCATAGGTGACTTCGTGCAAAATGGTATGCTGGAAAACATACTCCCCGGTATCGGCAAAAGCAGAAGACGTGCGGCGAAAAACCAGGTCCCGAGTGTTTAAACCTGCCAGGGCGGCTTCAACCGCGGGCAGATTACTGGCAGAGGCATCTTGAGCCAGCAAAGAGGCCACGGCCTCGGCCCAGAAAACGCGCCCCACAACGGCCGCGCGCTGCAAGACCTCACGCTGGGGGGCGGGCAGCGAATCCAG
>JAGOFZ010000198.1 GCA_017996955.1 Longilinea sp. | reverse complement strand
TGTCAATGGCTTTGATACCAGTCTGGACGGGCGAGTCGACATCCTGACGGGCGACTACGCCGGGGGCAATGCGTTCAATGGGATAGAAACCAGAATATTGCAGAGAGCCTTTGCCGTCAATGGGTTCACCCAGCGCGTTGACAACCCGACCAATCAGGCCTTCGCCCACAGGCACAGAGGCAATGCGGCCTGTGGCGCGGACTTCCATGCCTTCATGGATGCCGGCATAGTCGCCCAGGATGGTGATGCCCACCCGTTCGGATTCAAGGTTGAAAGCGATGCCAATCACGCCGTTGGCAAATTCTACCAATTCCTGAGAGCGCACCCCGGCCAGGCCGGAAGCGCGGGCGATGCCATCGCCGGCCTCCAGAACTTTACCCACATTACGGACTTCAACCTGAGGTTGATACGCCTCAATCTTGCCTTGCAGGTCGGCGGTCAGTTGTCGAATAATCTGGTCACTCATTGAACCTCCAGCCCAGGAGAAAGGATGATCATGCTATAACAGGATAATCATACCTGAAAGCAAAAACATTGTCCAGTAAAATGCCAAAGGGTATTCTGAGGAATTCAGCTATTGAAATACTGGAGAGCCAGGCGCAGGCGTTCTTCAACGTCTTTTGCGGCGTCTCGCGGGATGGACTGAAGGGCGGCTTGCGCCTCAACCACGCTGTAACCCAGGCTGGTGAGTGCCTCGAGAACTTCGGCGTCTGCATCGCCCATTCCGGCAACGTCGGCCAGACCTTCGCCGGAAATTTTTCCCTGCAAGTGAAGCAGGATTTTTTGAGCCGTCTTTTTACCTACACCGGGAACACGAGCAAAGACTTCGGATTGTTCGCTGAGCACCGCCCGGCGGATAGCATCTACCGAGAGGACGGAGAGCATGGTCAGGGCGATGCGTGGACCTACCCCGTTGGCGCCGAGGAGCAGGACAAACAGGTCGCGCTCTTCGGGAGTTTCAAAGCCATAGAGGGCCAGTAAATCTTCACGAACCACCAGGTGGGTGTGGATCGCTAAATGCGCGCCGGGGCCGGTCTGGGTGCGCAAGGTAAGCGGAACAAAGACCCGCAGTCCCATGCCGCCCAGTCGAATAGTGAGATAATCTTCCCCGCCTCCCATGACATGGCCTTCCAGGTAAGCGATCATGCGGATGCCCTCCTCTGGTTGTAGATTTCATACAGGATAACAGCAGTGGCAACAGCTAAATTAAGTGAATCGCTGCGGCCCTGCATGGGGATAGCCACCACCGCTGAGCAAGCCGACAGATGGTGCGGCTGCAAGCCCTGGCGTTCGCTGCCCATGAGCAAGACCAGGGGGGTGGGGTAGTGATAGGCATGATAATCCGTCTCGGAGCCGCCAGCAGCGCCAACAATCGGCAGGTTCCAGTGCTGCGCCCAGGTAATAAACTCGGCAAAGGTGGCGCGGATCAGCCGCTGGCTGAAGGCGGCCCCCATTGACGCGCGCAAGGCGGTTGGATCGTAAGGATCCGTAGATTGATCTAATAAGATGACGCCCTGCCCACCAACTGAATCGTGAGTGCGCAGGATGGTTCCCAGGTTGCCGGGGTCGGCAACGGAATCAAGAGCGACCCAGCAATCTAAGGGCTCGGGCTTTTCTTCATTTAGTTTACTCCAGCGTTGATGAGCAATGGCAGCAATACCCTGCGGGCCATCTTTGAGCGAGAAGGAGCGGAAAACCTCTGCGCTGACTTCCAGCACCGGGGCGCCGCGGCGAGCCTGCTCAAGCGCAGCTTGCTGCCCCACGGTGCTGACCAGGAGCTCGGGGGCAACGATTAATTGCTGGAGGGTAAGGCCTTGCTGGAGCGCCTCGGTGACGATGCGCAAACCCTCCATATAGAACAGACCGGTTTCCTGACGCGCTTTGCGGTCGCGCAGGTGGCGAATTTGTTTAATTTGCGGGTTGGATGTGCTGGTGATCAACATGGTCAGGATCCTTGATCCAGCAAGGCATGATAGCGCCCGGTTGAGAGGTGACAGATTGCGATGCCCAGCGCGTCGGCGGCATCATCGGGGCGTGGGATGTCTGAAAGGCCCAGCAAGGCACGGGTCATTTCCTGCATCTGGTGCTTATCGGCACCACCGTAGCCGGCAACAGCCTGCTTGACCTCCAGAGGGGTGTATTCAGCCACCGACAAGCCCGCCTGAGCCAGGGCTAGTAAAACCACACCGCGGGCATGGCCCACTGCCAGGGCAGTGGTTACATTCCGTTGAAAAAAAAGCTTCTCCACAGCGGCACTTTCGGGCCGGTGGAGAAGCAGGTATTCAGTCAAGCGCTGATAGAGCAGCAATAAACGTTTTTCCAGGGATTCACCGGCGGGCGTGGTAATGACACCATAATCCACCATAGCAAGGCCGTCGGCGGTCTCACGGACCAGGCCATAGCCAGTGATGGCGGTGCCGGGGTCAATCCCCAGTGCCAACATGGCTGTTTAGGCAGACTCCATGGCAGCGAGGGCTTCTTCAGTCACAAGCAGGTTGGAATAGACGTTCTGAACATCATCGAGGTCTTCAACGCCTTCAATAAAGCGCATGGCCTGGATGGTCTGTTCCACGCTCAGTTCCATTTCTTGATTGGGGATCATGCGGATGCCGCCTTCCTCAATCTGGATATTGGCTTTGCGCAGGGCGTCGGAGAGCGTTTTGAAGGCCTCAACCGGGCCAACAATTTCAATGTCTTCGGCTTCCTGGGTCACATCGTCAGCGCCACCTTCGAGGGCAGCTTCAAAGACTTTATCAAAGTCATTGGTGCCTGCCACAGTGAAGGAGACCACGCGCTTGAACTGCCAGGCCACCGAGCCGGACTCGCCGAGGTTGCCGCCCGAGCGGGAGAGCAGGTGCCGGAGGTCGGCCACTGTGCGATTGCGGTTTTCGGTCACGCATTCGATGATTACAGCCACGCCGTTGGGGCCATAACCTTCGTACATGATCTGTTCGTATATGTTGCCATCTTTGCTGTCGCCGGTGCCGCGCTTGATGGCGCGTTCGATGTTATCTTTCGGCATGTTCTGAGCGCGAGCTTTTTCAACAGCAATGCGGAGCCGGGCGTTGCCGTCCGCGTCGCCGCCGCCTTCGCGCGCAGCCATAACGATTTCACGGGTTAAGCGGGTGAAGAGTTGTCCACGTTTTGCATCACCAGCGCCCTTCTTGCGTTTGATTGTTGCCCAATGGGAATGACCAGACATGCTTGCCAGCTCCTTAATCAGAGGAATATACAAAGATTCGCCCCATTATACCACTATCATCTGGTTCGGACGAAATTAAACCAGGATTTTTTCTGGATTTAAGGCTATCTAGATGACAGGTCATCAAACCCAATGCTACTGTTTGCAAACAGTGAAACCTCCGAGGACTGGTGGTGGTCTTTGCATTTTTGTAAGTCATCATTTTTAGGTGACAAATAACGGTTAGCAGGATCGGGGGTACTTTCTATAATTTGGATAGATTTAGGTTGATTTGCGGACAGGAAATTCCAATGCCCTCAAAAATTACCCCGGTATTGATTTTTATTCTTATGGCTGCCGCGCTGCTAACACAGCCCATGCCGTTCATCCCGGTCACCGGCGGGGAGGCCGCAGC
>JAGOFZ010000197.1 GCA_017996955.1 Longilinea sp. | reverse complement strand
GCCACCATGGGCCCGGTGGCGCTGAGCTGGCAGGTGAGCAGAGCGGTGAGCAGGGTGAGACCGCCGGCGAGCAGGGCAGGTTTGAATTTGCGACCACCCGAATACCACTGCAATGCGCCCACGATAACAGCAAAGATCAGGCCGCCAACGAGAGCAGGCAGCAAAACATTGAAGGCGCGGAGGGCTGGCGATTGGGACAGATAGAGCGCCACCTCATCAGGATCGTAAAGACCAGCCGATAGACTTGTGAGCGCATTGATTGAGATAATCACCCACCAGCCCAGGCTGCTGCTCAAGGCCCAGACCAATACGAATAAACCTTTTTGTGTCCATGCCAGTAATTTGTGGTTAATCATTATTTATCCTCGCCGGATGGCTTATAAAATAAGTATACAACAGATTGACGAATTGACGCATCTGGTATAATCTTGACACGATGCGTACAAAAATATCGCGCCGAGATTTTCTCAAAATAGCCGGGCTGAGTATGGCCGCGCTGGCCTTTCGGCCTTATTATGAGCATGGCGAGGCGGTGGACGATGGCGCGCTGGCGCGGGTTGCCGTTTATTCGGTGAGCGTGCATAAGCAGCCTTCGGATGACAGTCAGATTGTGCATCAACGCTACCGGGATGAACTGCTGCACGTCTATGAGGAAGTCGTCTCGCCGGATGGGCCGGGCTGGAACCCGGTGTGGTACCGTGTGTGGGGTGGATATGTGCACAGCGGGTATCTTCAGAAGGTGCAGACGCGCTTCAACCCGGTTGCGAGCACGTTAAAGGCAGAGCGGCAGCTGGCACGCGTCACGGTGCCGTTTTCACAGGCGATGTTTTATACAGAGGTAGCTGGCTGGCAGCAAGTGTACCGGTTGTATTATGACTCGGTGCACTGGGTGACCGGCATTGATGAAGGGCCGGATGGCGCGCCGTGGTATCAGGTGTGGGATGAACTGCTCAATCTGAAGTATTTTGTGCCGGCGCCGCACCTGAGCATGATTGATGCAGCGGAGTATGCCCCGATTACACCGGATGTGCCGCACGGCAAAAAGTGGATTCATGTTTCAATTTCCCGGCAGGAACTGACAGCATATGAAAATGATCAGGTGGTGCTGCTGACCAAATGCTCCACGGGACTGCCGAGCCGCAACCTGCCTCCAGGGGCCATACCGACCGAGACACCTAAAGGCAGTTTCCACATTCAAAACAAGATGCCTGTGCGGCATATGGGCGACGGCAACCTGACGGCTGACCCGGAAGCCTATGAGCTGCCAGGCGTGCCATGGGTAAGTTATTTCGAACCTGAAACGGGCGTGGCGATCCACGGGACTTACTGGCACCAGAATTATGGTGTTCAGATGAGCCATGGGTGTGTCAATTTGAAGCCCGAAGAGGCGCTGTGGGTCTTTCGGTGGGCAACGCCAGCGTATGTTGAGGGGGATGTGTACCGGGTAGGATACGGAACGTCAGTGATTGTGGAATAGCGGCGGCTCTGGCTCGCCGATAAAAGCAGCAAAGACCTGGTTGCCCAACAGGCGCCCGTGTGATGTGAGGCGCAAGGCCTTACCAAACTCTAATTCAGCCCATTCCAACAAGCCCTGAGCCTGAAGACGATCAATTGTCGCACCGAACAGCGCCATCAGATCCACGCCGAAACGGTTTGCAAATCCTTTCAGCGATACACCTTCATGCGTCAGGCGCAGGCCGACCATCAGAGTTTCCTGGACCTCGGTCCAGCGGTCAATGGGGTTGCGCTCGGCATTTGCCAGGCTGAAGGGATAGGCAGGCCATTCTGGCGAGGCGGTGAGGGCATTGAGATAGGCCGGGATGGATGCGAGATTGGCTGTGCGCCAGCCAGCGGCGCTGCCGTGCGCTCCAGCGCCGAAGCCCAGATAGGGCAAATTGCGCCAGTATTGCAGATTGTGGTGGCAGGAATGCTCTAAACCGCGGGCAAAATTGGAGATTTCATACTGCACAAAGCCAGCAGCAGACAGTACCTCAGCAGCCAGGTCCATCATGTCTGCGGCCAGGTCATCATCCGGGGGCGGCAAACGGCCAGATTCAACCTGGGCCGCGAGCGGAGTGCCGGGCTCTACAATGAGCGAATAGAGGGACAGGTGTTCGGGCTCCAGCTGAAGTGCGGCAGAGAGGGTATTTTGCCAGTCTGAGAGGCGCTGGTTGGGAAGGCCATAGATCAGGTCGAGGTTGAGGTTATCAAACCCTGCCTGACGGGACCAGGCGACTGCAGACTGCACATCTTGGGGGGCATGGGCCCGGTCGAGCAGGCGCAGTTCGTCTGGATTGGCAGACTGCATGCCAAAGCTCAAACGATTGAAGCCCAGGCGGCGCAGCTCAGTCAGCCAGGAGAGGGAGACAGTGCCAGGGTTGGCCTCGAGGGTGATTTCGACATCAGACAGGAGTGCATAATATTGGCTATACGCATTTTGTATCAGGGCAATCTGCTCAATTGGCAGCAAGGAAGGTGTTCCCCCACCCCAGAAGACGGTGCCAACCGGCAAACGCGCGCCAGCGGCAAGGGCAACCTCTGTGATCTCTTGTTTGAGTGCGGCACTGTAATGGGCAATCCACGATTCCATGCCAGCGTAGGTATTGAAATCACAATAGCCGCAGCGGCGGCGGCAGAAAGGAATATGCACGTAGAGACTAAGCGGCACTTGCATGAGGGTCAGGATATCACGAATTGGGGCAGATGCGTAGGGGACTTGACCGATTTTCACATATGGTATAATACGCGAGCCGGGGATTCTCCCCGGTAAACTCTACTAAGAAGCCTATGAGTCCAGAAAACACTCCCTCTAAAACTTGTCCAACCTGTGGTTCGCCGCTGGGTGAAAATGCAACCCGCTGCCTGGTCTGCGGCCACACCTTTGCTCCGGCTGCGGAAGCCCAGAAGAAACCCTCAGTTGAGGTAAAGGCTCCCCGTTTGCCAAACATCTCCCTTTCGCTGCCGATTGCCCTGCTGATTATGCTGGTCTTGCTGGGGATTGGCGCCGGGGTGGTTTTTGCTGTGCTGCGGGGCACCGGGCGCGTGGTTGAACCCACCGCCACGGCTACCCTGACAATTACCCCAACCGTCACACTGACGCCTACGGCAACTTCTACGGCGACACAGGTGCCTACCCCAACGCCGCTGCCACCGATTGAATATGTGGTCAAATCGGGCGATAACTGCGGCACGATTGCGCTGACGTTCAACGTTTCGATTGCGAGCATCATTGTGTCGAACAACCTGGATTCCAACTGCACCACGCTGGTTCCGGGTCAGACGCTGCGGATCCCGCAACCGACCCCTACATGGACGCCACCGCCAACCGCGACACTCAGCGCCGTTGAAGCAACAGATGCGGCTTGCCAGAAGATCTCTTACACGGTGACCGCCAACGACACGCTGAGCGGGATTGCTGACATGTACAATGTCTCGATCCAGTCTATTAAAGACTATAACGGCCTGCCCAGCGACTCAGTGTGGGAAGGGCAAAAGCTGGATATTCCGCTGTGCGAACGGCTGCCAACGCCAGGCCCCCACCCCACCCCCCGGCCATTATTCACATTTCCCCTTCCCCCAGGCCCGACTAAATTTCGT
>JAGOFZ010000196.1 GCA_017996955.1 Longilinea sp. | reverse complement strand
GTTATTGGGGATCCTGTGGCTCATCAGCCGTTTGGAAGTCCGGCGATTGGATGTGGTTCTGTTCCATGCCGGTGCGGGAATACCTGCCTTCACCCTGGCGTGCCTGCTGCTGTTGATGATTGATAACTTCACCTACACTGTGCTGAATTTCGGAATTGTAACCAGCGAACACCTGCTTCGCGGATTGTATGCAATTTTGTTTGTGGGCTTGCTGTACCTGAGTTACCGCCAGGTGGGGAAATGGATGCGGCTCTTGAATGCCCGCAAACCGCTCAGGCTTCGGGGGATTTCAGTAGGTTTGGTGATTGTGGCAGCATTGGTGACAGGTGGGTTGAGCTTATCGAATACCAGTTCTGCAACGGCAATTAAAACAGGCACTACCGGACTGCGGCCCAATATTCTCATCATTGGTTCGGATGGGTTGTCTGCGGATCATATGTCTTTGTATGGATATGAATTGGAAACAACCCCGTACTTGAGCCGCCTGGCCGAAGATTCTTTATGGGCAGAAAACGCATTCAGCAATTCGTCCAATACCAGCGGCTCGCTGATTTCAATGCTGGCATCCAAACCGCCGGCGGCAACGCGGGTTTTGTACCCACCAGACATTCTTTCTGGCATCAATGCGTATCAGCACCTGCCGGGTTTGCTGCGCAACGCCGGTTATACGACTGTGCAGTTGAGTATTGCGCACTACGCCGATGCCTATGCGTTTAATGTGCAAAACGGTTTTGACATGGTCAATGGTCAGGCATCCCTGGAACACAGCCAGATTTACGGCCTGATCCGGCGAGTGCTGCCTGGCGATGTGGCCTATTTTATATCGGGCACGGCAGACCGGCTCTTTGACCGACTGCTGCATATATTTTTTGTCCGGGCAATGCCCAACCCGTATAAGGCCGTCACAACCGGCGAGGTTGAGGTTACAGATCGGCAGCGCGTGGACCAGATCATTCAACTTGTGACGACAACAGATCAACCGGTTTTCATTCATGCCCACCTGATGGGGACCCATGGCCCAAGGTATGAAGAAATAACCGAGCCAGTTTTTTCAGCGGGACTGAATCAAAACGAAGAAAGGATGACTGCGTTTTACGATGATTCGATTCTGACCTTTGATGGATTGATTGAAGACATTGTAACGGCATTGGATGATGCCGGAGAACTGAACAACACTATCCTGGTGATTTATTCAGATCATGCCCGCTTCTGGAAGGCCAACGAGCGGATACCATTACTGATTTATTTCCCGGATCATACCTCGGTGGGTGTGATTCAGGAAAATGTGCAAAACCTGGATATCGCGCCAACTGTGCTGGATTATATGGGCTGGGACATTCCCGAATGGATGGAAGGCCAATCTCTGATTGAAGCCCGTGGATTAAATCAGCGCCTCATTTTCAATGCGGGAGTAACAGCCCAGGGGGTTGAAGAAAATGATGGCTTACTTGCGCTTGTACCTGAAAGCGTGCAGCCGCCGTTTTATCAATTTGGAAATGTGCGGGCGATTGTTTGCGATGCCTATTATGATCTGAATCTTGAAAACCTGACCTGGACAGTATTAAAGATTGAGGGGCACACCGCGCCGTGTGCAAAAAATGAGCTGCCTGAGCCAGAGGAGATCAAAGCCGCCATCCTGCAGCACCTGCAAGATCACGGCTTTGAGATCACAACGCTGGAGAATCTGCCGCCCCCACCGGAAGAATGATTTCTTGTGGTTGAGAAGGGCTAACTGCATTCCCCCAGGTCGCAGTAGCCATTATTGTTCAAATCGGTATAGCTGTGGCATTGACCCGGGAAGGTGCAGTGGCGGCCTTTGCGGCAGCGATATGTGCAAACATAAGCAGTGGGTTGGGTGGTCGGCACGGCAGTGGGAACCGCCGTGGGCTGGGCCGTGGCAGCCGCAACCGGTTGGCTGGTGGGTGTGGCCGCCGCAGGGGGTTGGGCTGTGGGGGTGGCGGTTGAGGCGGGAGTGGGGTCGGCTGTCGGGGCGGATTCTAAGGACTGTGAATTGACCTGATTGCGGTTACCAAGCACGTTGGATAAGGCCAGGGCTGCGCCAACGCTCACGAGCCCCATTGTGGTTAGAAATTGACGGCGCGAGAGGGTCAGCTGATGGGCGACCGGCGCTGGCTGGGGCGCCAGCGGCTGCATGGAGCCAACGGAGCGACCTGCAGACGAGACCATTTTCTGGAAGGTGATGACGATCCAGCGCCAGTGCAGCGCTAGTTTTACGACGACAGCCAATAAAGTGATGACGGAAGATGCAACATGCAGGTTATACCAGAGGTCATAATCTGCCAGCGGCAGGTTAAACCAGGTGGACATCGCGAGGCCAGTTAAGACCATCAGAGTGAAACCCAGCAGAATACCCGCATCTAGCAGCGTATAGACGCGCACCCGCCAGGAAGTTGGGCGGAAGAAGCGTTCAAGCGTCATCAGAATCCAGTTTTTGTGCCGGAATAAATGATAAACAGCCAGCGCACCCAGGGCCACGCCCAACCATTGATGAACAGCCAGGCCGGTCAAATCCAGGAAAAATGCGAGGAGAAATCCAAACAGTAAAGCAGCATCTATAATCCAATGCATGGTTTGCGTTTTTTGTTTCATAAGGTGATCCTTCCATGATCCGATCGTTTTGTATTCTGGCATCAGTATAAAAAAGCTAGCTTGGAATTCAGTGTGAAAGATGTGAATGACTTGTGAAGATTGTGTGAAGAAATGGCTTAGGCTGCGGATAGAAGTGGTGATAAAATCGAGGGGAAAACTGCTTTGCGGAGGCGATCATGATTTCCCCTGATTTTGAAAAAGTTGGCATAGTCTTTGATAAGATTCTTAAACAGCAAGCGCCTTACAGCGGAGCACAGGTGGCGGTGTACCATCACGGGAAACTGGTGGTTGACCTGGCAGGCAGCCGACCGGCTTCCGATATCATCACCTCGGAAACCTCCTTTCTGAATTTTTCGGTATCCAAGGCCTTTACGGCGGCGGCGATCTGGCGGCTGATGGAAGAAGGCAAGCTGGATCTGGATGCACCAATTGGTAAATATTGGTCTGAGTTTGCCTCACGGGGAAAAGAGGAGGCCACCATTCGCCATGCCCTGCTGCATCAAGCAGGTGTGCCGGCGCCGCATTTACGGATGCAGGTCTTATTGTGGCCTTATTGGGGTTGGGTGACCCGCGGCCTGGCGCGGGAAAAGGCGCAGTTTAAGCCTGGAACCCAGACTGCTTATCATCTGGTGAATTTTGGCTTTATTCTGGGCGAGGTTGTCCGGCGCGTCAGCGGGCAGCCGATTGATGTTTATTTGCAGCAAAACTTCTTTGAGCCAATGGGCTTGAAGAATACCTGGATGCGGATTCCGACAGAGGCTTTGCCGCGCTCACCCCGACTGCTTGCCGGATCTGACAAAATGAAAACCACGGTTCATATCTTTAACCGCCCCATGATTCGGTGCGCGTTGATCCCGGCGGCGGGCCTGCACAGCAACGCAGTTGGAACAGCGACATTCTTCCAGATGCTGTTAAACGGCGGCGAATATGCTGGAAAACGTTACCTCAAACCCGAGACTATTGACCTGGCAGCCAAATCACATTATGACGG
>JAGOFZ010000195.1 GCA_017996955.1 Longilinea sp. | reverse complement strand
CAGGCACGGGGTTGCCAGCAGCATCCTTGAGGGTGATGAGCATCAGAAGCAGGGGAACGCCGCCGGTGAGGAGCGTGGCAAAGATCTTACCAGCCCAGCTCTTGAAACCGGTGAGTTCCTGGATGATGTAGCGACCCAGGCGGGTGCAGATATCCAGGGTGTCATAGACGAAGGTGGTGAAGGCCATTAAACCGAAGGAGATGCCAAAGGCCGGGCTGACGCCAATCAACTGCATGAAGGAGCCCAGGCCAGAGGCATAAACGAAGTTTGGTGACTTGGAGACGAGCGGGTCGTCCTTGGTGAGCATCATGACGGTCGCCAGGGCGATGACAGCCACAATACCTTCAACCAGCATCATGCCGTAACCAACCAGTTTGGTGTCGCCCTCTTTTTTAATCTGCTTGGAGGTGGTACCCGAACCGACAAGGCTGTGGAAGCCCGAGCAGGCGCCGCAAGCCACGGTGATGAAGAGCATGGGGACCATCGCCGGCCAGACAGCCGAAGCCTCGAGACCTTTGGGGTTGAAGGCCGGGTACTGGATGGTAAAACCGCCGAAAATAACGCCGATGAAGGCGATAATCAGGGAGGCATACAGGAAGTAGCCGCCCAGGTGGCCGCGCGGTTGGAGCAGTGCCCAGACCGGGACGACAGCGGCAACGAAGCAGTAGATCAAAACGATGATGTTCCAGACCTTCTGGGGAGCCAGGCCCAGGACGGCGGGCATGTTCAACGGGATGTACTGACCAACCCAGATGGCAACACCCACGAGCGGCAGGAAGATGATGGTGGCCCAGGTCAGGTTAAGTTTGGTGTACTTGAGCAGAAAGCCCATGACAACCGGGAGGGCCAGGTAGAGCAGGGAGGAGGTGGCAATGGCGCCACCGCCCACCATCTGTCCATTGCCAAGGTCCACCGTGTTCACAAAGGCCGAGGTGGTCACATCGGTAAAGGCCACAATGATCATGACCAGGGTGAACCAGATGAACAGGTTGAAAAGGATCCAGGCACGGCGGGAAACGTTCAACCGGATAGTTTCGGTGATGGAGCGCGCCTTGTTACGCACCGAGGCAACCATAGCGCCCATATCATGCACGCCGCCGATGAAGATGGAGCCCACGATGATCCAGATGAGGGTCGGGAGCCAGCCAAAGGCCAGACCGGCAATGATGGGGCCGGTGATGGGGCCGGCAGCCGCAATGGCGGAGAAGTGCTGACCCATGAGGAACTTCTTGTCGGTGGGCACATAGTCCAAGCCATCATTCATTTCTACAGCCGGGGTGACGTTGTTGTCATCGAGGGCGTAGATTTTCTTGGCGAGGAACTTGCCATAGGTAATGTAGGCAACATAAAACAGCGCTGCTACACCCAGGACAATAAAAAGAATATTCATTGTTGATCTCCTAAACTGATGGGGTATTCTTTGCCGCTTTGGGCTCAGAAATTCAAAATAATCAACTTACAGAATAATAAAGCAGGGAGATGGTGTGAGACAGGTCAGCGACCTCCTTTCGTCAAGGACACGCGCTAAAACGGACTGAGACGAGCTATTCAGTCAAAACGATTACCCTTGATCCATTCACGGAAGACATTGTTTCGGAATAGTACACCGATTCACAGGATGAATGGTCCAGTTCTGGGCCGATTAAAGTTTATTATACGCCGCGCTGTAGCTGCATGATATGACAAATTGCATGATAATCATCTGATGATATGCACAAATCTAATAAAATTCTTATAAATAAGCGGGCGTGCTATAATCGGCTTTATGAAAAATAAGGCCGCTGGTCGCACTTCGATTGTTTAAGGTTGAAAACAGCCTGCTCTGGCTGGATGTTGCCGTGATTCTCAGCGTGCAGGTCTTTTTCCACGCAGCAGCACAGCCGGACAAGCCTTCGACAAAACCGTTGCAATAGAAGGTCTGTTTCTGTTATCATCACTTTAAACTATTACCCTGACGGAGGACACCCATGCCACTGGAACCTGGCCTTATTAATGAAATGACAATCATCGTTGAAGAAGCTGATACTGCCCGCGCCTCGGGCGGCGAAACGCTGCCGCCCGTATTATCAACCCCCCGCCTGATTGGTTATCTGGAACGGACTGCCCACCGGGGCATTCTGCCATTCCTGCAGCCCGGACAGAGCAGTGTGGGCACGGTGGTCAACATCCGCCACCTGGCGGCAACGCCGGTAGGCATGCAGGCCCGCTTCCGGGCTGAGCTTTTGGAAGTGGATGGCCGGCGGCTGGTATTCAAGGTAGAGGCCTGGGATGCCCAGGACAAAATTGCCGAGGGTGAACATGAGCGCTTTATTATTGATGAAGCCCGGTTTGCCGAGCGGCTGGCGCGCAAGCAGGCTGGCGGAGCGTAGAGGCCCAATCAAAATCAATTAGACCAGACAGACGCAGGTTTGAGCCTGCCACATCAGCGGGCTAAAGCCCGCACTCCAAAGATAAGGCGGAAATTCTGCTCATGCCAGAGCAGTGATCCAAAATAATCACAAAAGAGGGCAGCCCCAAACAGGCTGCCCTCTTTTGATTTGATTCCAGAGCGAGGTGGGAAGTTAGAAGAGGCCCAGCACCCGACCCGTTTCCAGGTCAAGGTCAACTTCCATAAAGGCCGGGCGGGTAGGCAGGCCGGGCATGGTGGTCATGGTGCCCAGGAGGGGATAGAGGAAACCTGCCCCAACCGAGGCGCGAATATCGCGCACGGGGATACGGAAGCCGGTGGGGACGCCTTTGAGGGTGGCATCGTGGCTGAGGCTGAGATGGGTCTTGGCCATGCAAATGGGCAGGCCGCCAAAGCCCAGGCGCTCATAATCGGCAATGCGTTCTTCGGCCAGTTCGGAGTAATCGACACCATCCGCGCCATAGACCTCGCGGGCAATGGTTTCGATCTTGCGCTTGATGGACCAATCCAGCGGGTAGAGGAACTGGAAGCTGGAAGGTTTTTCAGCAGCGCGAACCACGGCTTCGGCCAGCGCCAGGGCACCGGGGCCGCCATCTGCCCAGTGGGAGCAAACCACAGCATCTTCGGCACCGCCTTCGTCGATCGCCGCGCGGCGGATCAGATCAAGCTCGGCATCGGTGTCGGGGCCAAAGCGGTTGACAGCCACCACTACGGGGATGCCATACTTGCGGGCAATTTTGATGTGATGCAGCAGATTGGGAATACCGGAGCGCAGCAGGTCCAGGTTTTCTTCGATGTAAGCTCGATCCAGCGGTTTGCCAGCCACAACCTTGGGGCCGCCGCCGTGCATCTTGAGGGCCCGGACGGTTGCTACCAGAACGACCACATTGGGTATTAAACCGGAAGCCCGGCATTTGATATCGAAGAACTTTTCCATGCCCATATCGGCGCCAAAGCCCGATTCGGTGATGACATAATCGGCCAGTTTGAGGGCGATACGATCGGCGATGATGGAGCTGTTGCCGTGGGCAATATTGGCAAAGGGGCCGGCATGGACAAAGACCGGGGTACCCTCCAGGGTCTGCATCAGGTTGGGTTTGATGGCGTCGCGCATCAAAACGGTCATGGCGCCGGCAACGCCCAGGTCTTCGGCATTGATGGCTTCACCGCCGCGGCTCTGGCCAATGACAATCTGGCCCAGGCGGTAGCGCATATCGGCAA
>JAGOFZ010000016.1 GCA_017996955.1 Longilinea sp. | reverse complement strand
CTGATCCTGAGCCCCAACGCAGGCCGCGCCATGACGCGCCGCCGCGGCCCCGTCAAACGGACCCACCCGCGCCGCAAAGCGCCCCGGTCTAATCATCCATAGACCCGCAAATCGGTTATAATCAGGCCAATCTGGTTCAAAGGAAGACGTGTGTCTCGGCATCGGCGCGTAGAAGATTTGACGGTTGACGAACTTCGCCAGTTGCTTATCGAAAAGCGACGGGCTGAACGCCGCGCCCGCATCGATCACTTCCGTCGCACCGGCCGCATGATCCTGGTTGAACCCTTGCCGGCTCCCGCGCCAATTGACGGTTTGCGCAGCATCCCGACTGAAGAAGCTGACCTGCCTGCTGGCGCCCCGGCCGCGCCCTCCAAACGGCAGCGCGTGCTCAATAGCTTTCTTTCAGCCATTGAAGTGCTGGCGGTCATCGGGCTGATCTTCATCCTCTTCAACGGCATGAATATCCTTCGCAACCTCAACTCTGAGGTCGCCGCCCTGATTGAACAGCCCACCCTCACGCCCACCCCCCTGGTCATGGCAGTTGTCCTGCCGTCAGGTCACACCCCCCCCAACGCTGTGGATGGCGGCGGGCGCCCCAACGAGGCCGAAATCCCCGAGCATTTACGCCCCCTGGCGCAAACCCTGGCAAATCTGCCCGTCCCCACCCCCGGCCCCGAGCAGGCCCAGCGTCTCCAGATCCCCGATATTGATGTGGATGCCCCGGTAGTCCAGGGTGATGGCGATGAGCAGCTCAAAAAAGGCGTTGGACAGAACATTTACAGCGTCAATCCCGGCCAAAACGGCAACTTAATCCTTGCCGCCCATAATGATGTCTATGGCGAAATTTTCCGCCATTTAGATAAGCTGGAACCTGGAGATCAGATTATTGTCTACACCAGCCTGCGGGCCTATGTGTACGTCGTCGAACAGACCCAGATTGTTGAGCCAACCCGCGTTGAGGTGATGGCGCAGACAACTGAGCCTATTGTGACCCTGATTTCCTGTTACCCCTATCTCAAAGACAATATGCGGATTGTTGTCACCGCAAGTTTGTTAGAGCAAAAATAATTTTCTATCTTTAAGGAGAATTTGATGAGCAAGCAGCAGAAACGCAATACCAATGGCATCAGCCAGACGACCCCCACCCCGGTTGCCCCGGTAACCACCGCCGCCCGTACTACGGAATTCAACCCCAATTACGATTACGTCATCAAGGACCTTCGCCGCATTGGCCTGTTGGCGGGTTCCTTCTTCGTTATTCTGATTGTCCTGTCGTTCTTCCTGCGGTAATCTAAACCCGTTCCGTGTCCCCCTCGTTTGTTCCGGGATCGGTGGATGTCGCCCCTGAGGTGCTTGCCGCCCAGGCCCGCCCGATATTGCCATTCCGCAGCAGCGAATTTGAGAACTTCTTCCGCGCCACCGCCGAAAAGGCCCAGCCTTTGTTTGGCGGTGGCGGACGTGTTTTCCAGGGCTCGTTCTCGGGCACGGGCATGCAGGAAGCCGCCATCCGTAATTTCGTCTCGTCCGCAGTTCTGATTTGCGTCAACGGCGCATCATCAGAGCGCTGGTACGATATCGCCATTGCCAATGGCAAATCTGCCGACCGGCTGGATACTGACTGGGGTCAGCCCATCCTGCCCGGTGAATTGACCGCCGCCCTGGCTCAGCGCCAATATGACGCGGTTGCCATCGTGCATAACGAAACCTCCACCGGGGTTGAAAACCCGCTGCCAGAACTTGCCGCTGCGGTTCGCACCGCCAGCCCCGACACATTGATCCTGGTAGATGCTGTCTCATCCTTTGGCGGTGTCAGGTTAGAAATGGACGCCTGGGGGATTGATTTCCTCTTCGCCGCCTCGCAGCACTGCCTGGCGCTGCCCCCCGGGCTTTCGCTGGCTGCCGCCTCTGACCGGGCCATGCAGCGCGCCGAAGCGGTGCCCGACCGCGGCTGGTACTTTGACCTGGTGCGCATGGAACGTCACCGTCTCAAAGATTCCCTGCCCAGCACGCCCGCCATGCCGCTGCTCTATGCCCTGGATGCCCAGCTTGACCGGATGATGGCCGAGGGATTTGAGGCGCGTTACGAGCGCCACGCGGCGCTCTCCGCGCGTGTGCGGGAATGGGCTGCCGGTCACAACCTGCCCACTCTGGCACCCGAGCCTTACACCTCCAAAACCAGCACGGTTCTGCGTAACGCCGACAACTGGGTCATCCCTGACCTGAATAAATTCCTGCTCCAGCGCGGCATGCGTATAGCAAATGGCTATGGCCGTCTGCGCGAAACCACCTTCCGCATTGCCACCATGGGCGAGCTTCAACCCGCCGATGTGGAAAATTTACTGCGGGCCCTGGATGCCTGGGCAGAAAAATAACCCCAGCCGCCGCCTGTCCCGGCCAATCCACCTGCGCTGGCTGGTCACGCGGCTGCTCCTGATCTTTGTTCTGGCCTGGACGTTCTCCCTTGGCGGCCTCAGCGCGATCTACGTCCGCAGCCTGATGGTCCCGCCCTGCCCGGCATCTCCCGCCGAACACCCCGGCTATCAATCGGTCACCATCTCTACCCCCGATGGCTATCACTTGCGCGGCTGGTGGCGCCCGCCACAGAACGGCGCCGTCATTTTGCTGCTGGCGGGCAACGGCGGTTCCCGTGATGCCATGCTCGGGGATGCTGAATTATTGGCCCGGCATGGCTACGGCGTCTTAACCCTCGAATACCGCAACTGTCAGGGGGGCGCAGCCACCCTGGGCTATCTTGAATCCACCGACCTTGCCGCCATGCTGGATTTTGCCCAATCCCAGCCCGATGTGGCGTGGGTGGGGGTGTTGGGTTTTTCGGCTGGCGGTGCAGCCGCCATCCTCGGCGCTGCCGATCTGCCGGGCATTGGCGCTGTGGTTGCTGAGGGGCACTATGCCAGTCTGCACTATGAAATCACCAATGCCAACAGCCCGGTGCTGTCGCCAGCCTGGCAAGTGCAGCAGTGGGTTGCAGGCCTGTTTTGGGTTGCGCTGGGTCGCAGCCCTCGTCAGATTTCTCCCCTTGACACCCTGCCCCGCCTGGCGCCGCGTCCCGTTCTCCTTATCTTTGGTGAATTTGAGGCTGATAATAACCGGGCCTTTGATCAACTGGCTGCGGCTGGCCCTGCCGCCCAGATGTGGATCGTCCCTGGCGCCGGGCATGGGGGCTATGCTCAACTGGCGCCGCTTGAATATGAGCAGCGCATCATCGCGTTTTTCGACTCAGCTCGCCATTAACCGGTTGTTTTAGAGCGCGGTTTATGCTATCGTATCAGTGAGGCCAATTCCGCGCCAGATTGGGGCGCGGCTGGCAGAAAGGAACGTGTGCCATGGTCCGCCTCGAACTATCTCCTGAACAATATCAACTGCTCGTCGAACTCCTTGAATCCTGTCTCTCTGACCTGCGCATGGAAATTGTCGACACCGACCGGATTGATTACAAGGATATGCTCAAAGATCGCAAGGATATCCTTCTCAGCCTGCTCGAAACCTTGCGCAGCGCCCCAGCTTGAAACCGCCTTCTCAACCTTCATCAGTACGCCAGTGCCGTGGTATAATCATGCCGTCGGCTTAGTAGGAGTGTATTAAATGACGGATAGCAACCTGTAATTTTCTTTGCGATTAGGCTTCTGTATCGGTGTGTTTCGCGCAGCTTGGCGTTGAAATTCTTGCCGGAGGCAGCAGCCTCCGGCTTTTTATTTGGATCGCGAAAGTACAGGTTATATGCTCTCAGTTTCTAATATTTCAAAATCATTCGGTCTCGATACCGTCCTCAGTAAAATCAATTTCACCGTCAATTCGGGTGAGCGTTTGGGCCTGGTTGGCCCCAACGGGTGTGGCAAAACCACGTTAATGCGCATCATCATGGGCCTTGAAAAACCCGATGAAGGTGGTTTCCACTTCATCCCGTCCTCGCTGCAGGTCGGGTACCTGCCCCAGGGCTTCGCCTATCCGCCCGGCGAAACAATTGCCCGTTTCATTGCCCGCATGGAGGGCGATCTGCCCGCATTGACGGCTGAACTGGAAGAACTGGCCCCCCGGCTGACCACCCCCGAACATCAGCAGCGCTATGACCAACTGTTGACTCTGATCCAGGTGGCAGCAGAGAACGCTGGGCGCACCGCATCTGTGCTGGCAGCCCTGGGCGTGGATAACCTGCCCCCCGACCAAATGTCTCAAAGCCTTAGCGGCGGACAGAAAACCCGCCTGGCACTGGCTGGTGTATTGATTTCCAATCCCCAGTTGCTGCTGTTGGACGAGCCCACCAATCACCTCGATCTGAACATGCTCGAATGGCTCGAAAACTGGCTGCTCAGTTTTCGCGGTGGGGTGCTTCTTGTCTCACACGACCGTGCCCTGCTGGATCAGGTGGCCACTGGCATCCTGGAGCTTGACCCGCTGACGCACACGCTGCGCGCCTATGCCGGCAATTATGCCGACTACCTGGAGCAAAAACTGGTTGAGCGCGAACATCAATGGCAGGCTTTTCAAGATCAACAGGTTGAAATTGCCCGCCTGGAGCAGTCAGCCCGGAATATCCGCGGCCTGGCTAAGTTCCGCAAGGGCGGCAAAGCCGATACCGGCGATAAGTTCGCCAAGGGGTTCTTTGCCAACCGCAGCCTCGGCACCATGCGCCGCGCCAAGGCGCTTGAAGCCCGCCTGGAATACCTGCGCACCGCAGGCCGCGTGGATCGTCCCTCTCGCACCTGGCAAATGAAAGTCGCTTTTGGCGCCACCCCGCCCAGCGGTAAAGATGTGCTGGCGACTGAAGAACTTGCCATCGGTTACGCCAACGGCCCCTTGTTGAGTGATCTGAATTTGCGTCTGCGCCTGGGCGAGCGAGTCGCCCTCATCGGCCCCAACGGCAGCGGCAAAACCACTCTGCTGCGGACGATTGCCGGAGTGCTGCCGCCGCTCTCGGGGCAGGTGCGTCTGGGCGTCAACGTGCGCCTGGGCTATCTACGTCAGGAGCAGGAAGACCTCGATCCAACCCTCAATGCGCTTGAAACGATTCAACGGCTGGCTGGCTTCCCAGAGACAGAGGCGCGTCAGTTTTTATCGCTTTATCTCTTCACACAGGACGATGTCTTTACCCCGGTAGGCAAGCTCTCCTATGGCGAGCGGGCCCGCCTCTCGCTGGGGGCACTGGTGGTCAGCGGCTGCAATTTCCTCCTGTTGGATGAGCCGATTAACCATCTGGATATCCCCAGCCGGGCGCGTTTTGAACAGGCTCTAACCACCTTTGAAGGCACCGCCCTGGCGGTAGTGCATGATCGTTACTTCATTGATGGCTTTGCCACAACCCTCTGGCAGGTTGAAAACAACAGTATCCGCGTCATCTATGGGGCGGAGCATTGATCCATCCCGACTGGCTTGCCTGGCGGGTTATTCCAGCCCGGCAGGCAGCCAGTGGATTGCCGGCCCTTCCATTGCCAACGCCAGCCCCCACCCAAAATATTCGCTGACGCCTAATGTCGCCGTCAGGGTGTGCTGTCCGGGCGCAATCTCCAGCGTCAGGTGATGGCTTTTCTGATCCACATAGCCGCGCGACTCCCGGGTTTCAAACCCGCCGAACTTGTTTTCACCTTGATAAATGACCTGCCCATCTAGCTCAAGGGCTAATGTATCGCTGAACCCAAAACCAAGGTTGACCGGTCCATTCACCAGCACCTCGCCCGCACTGATCTCAAAACTGCGCTTCAACCGCACCTGCTGTGCTGAGATGGGGAGATATCGACTGACATTAAGGCTGCCATTGGGCTCACAGGGTATCACGCCGTAACCTTCCACCAGCCACTCAGTCACCGTCCTGTTGGGACAGCCGGGCTCAATTCCAGGCTGCTCGGGGAACTGTGGTGCATCCCAGATCTTGAGGTTGCGATAATATGCTGGCAAATACGTCCATAATCCCATCCAGCCTGCCCGGGTTGGGTGAGCCAGATGCTCCACCAGCAGGGGTGGCTGCTCGTTGACCCAGAAGACCATCCGGTTCTCGGCAAATCCCACCCGCAGCCTGATCCATTCATGCGTGGGCACCTGGGCGGTTTGCTGGTAAGCCGCCCCATGATACATCTGCCAGGTATTGGTGCCGTGAAAAACCGGGTCATACTGAATGGCATCCCACTGACCGCTGGTGTGGGGCTGCGCATAGGCTAACTCGTAGTTGCCTTGATCCTGCACTCGAAAAGCCACCCCCGGATAGCAGGATTTTTCAGCCGCAATTTCAACCTCAATCAATCCACAGGTCAGCTCAAAGTTTGGAAAGACCACCAGTCCATCCAGGCACAGCGCCGGGCTGCCCAAAAAAGTTGTTATCTCTGCCTGGCGCGCAAAGCGCTTAAATTCACCCGCCTCAGATAAATCATTTTTGTAGATCAGTTTCATGGCTTGGTTTCCTCAAGTTGATTGTAACCCCGGTTGCCCTGCTCCGTAAACAAATCTGCGGCAGTTCGTCAAACTGCCGCAGAATAAATCAGCATCAATCACATAGTCTCACGGCTGGGTTTGATCCCGCCGGAGCAGCAACACCAGCCCGCCCAAAATCAAGAGCACGGGCCACAGGTAATGCAGGTTCAGCCAGGCCAGTCCGGGAATATTCAGGTTATTCAGCAGGTACACTGCTCCCAGCACAATCAACCCGATGCCTATGTACATTCCGGTCTTGGGGTTGGGGTGGCTGATGGCTGTGCCAAAATCTGCACCCATTTGCCGGGCCCGGTCTGCCAGGCTGGCCTCTTCAGCGCTCTCTTCGGGCAGCACCAGCCACAGGATCAGGTACAGCAGCACACCAATCCCATCACCAATAGCCAGCAGAATGAAGAATAACCGCACAAACACCGGATCAATCTTCAAATAGCGGCCCAATCCAACGCAAACGCCCCCTAGCATCCGCTCAGTTTTACTGCGAGTGAGACGGGTATTCATAAGAACTCCTTCAAGCGTAATTTCAGATACTCTATTTACGCAGAATCAGCCTTTGCGTTTCATTCACTAACGCCCAAAATATTCTTCCAGCCTTGCTTGAATTTTATCCCGCATTTCAACCATTTCGGGATAGTCATAGAAGAACAGGATTTTCTCTTCCGCAATCATATCGCCGTTGGGGCGGGGGTCCATGATGAAATAGGACCAGCATTCGGCAATGTCTTCGCTGGGGTCGGTGGCTGCATATTCGGTGATAAATTCATCCTCATGCGCTTCATAAAACTCGGTCAGGTAGTCTTCGTAAAGTGACTCATCGGGCTCATCTTGGAAAGCCTGCCACTCGTCCCATATATCGGTCCAGAACTGCTCATAAAATGCACTGAGGTAAGAGTCCGGCTCTGTGCAACCTTCATCTGTTTCGTAATAAGAGCACGTTCCGCCGCCCAGGTCCACCTGGGGCGGGCTCAGGGTAAAGATATGGGAATACTCATGCAGCAGAGTGTACAAAAATTCATCCGGATCGCTCTCTACATCAACGACATCCAATCCCAGCCGCCATTCAGACAGATCATCTGTAACCGGCTCAACCCAGGCCAGGGTTTCTGATTCGCCATCCGTAAAGATCGCAAACGAGGTGACGCTCTCGCGATATTCCCCAGGCATCAGCTGGGTGAAAACGTCCCAGGCTTCGTAATGCGCATCCTCATCTTCCTGATACTTCACCAGTTCATCCGGAATGTCGCTGGGCAGATCCGCATTGAATAATTCATCGCCGTCCACCTGGTATTCTGCCAGCACCAATTCATCGTCATAGGCGCTGGCTTCATCATCCGAGGGATCTTCAAAAACATTCCCATCTTCACTGTCGTCGCCTTCTTCTGTATCCCAGTCAGTTGGGTCAGCGTTGGTGGCGTCTTCCTCATCCTCATAAACACACTCTTCGTATTCATCATCATAATACATGCCGTCCGGGCAATCCTCATCCGGCATTGAGCAAAAACAGGCTGAAACGGTCAGCGCCATCAGCACCAGGCCAATCGTCAGCCATAATCGGGTTTTCATAAGCTTCATCTCCAGTATATATAGGTTAAAATCCAACTGGTTCTATTCTACCAAAAGAGCCACCCGCCTGATATACTCTGTTCTCTGACGATCACATTTTCGGAGTTCTCTCATGCCCCTCGGTTGGAAAGATTTCAGTGCCACATCGTTCAATGCCCTGCTCCTTCTGGAACGGGTTCAAATCCGCTGGCTGCCGGTTGGCAATGTCCCCGTTCCGGCTCTAGCGGCTGCTTTGCATGGTAATCCGGCTGTGCTCTGGTTCCTGCAGCACAAGTGTCCCGAAATCTCCCCCTGGCTGGCGGAGATCATGTCTACCCACCCCGCCCCCGAAAATCCAGCCGCGTTGCGCACCGCTGAAGTCCGGGTCCTGCAGGCGTTGGAAGATTGGCTGGTCTATGTGCTGGAGCCCGAATGTTACGACCGCCAGCCGTTCACCCGCTGGGACTCAGCCGAACTGCTGAATAGGGCCGATTTTTCAGGCAAAACCGTGATTGACATCGGCGCAGGCACCGGGCGGCTCGCTTTGACTGTGGCCCCGCTTGCCCGGCTCGTCTATGCCGTAGAACCCGTAACCAATTTGCGAGATTTTATGCGCACCCGCGCGGCCGCCCTCGGCCTGACAAATTTCTACGCGGTCGATGGCCTGATTACCGCCCTGCCCTTCCCCGCTGCCTTTGCCGATATAACCATGGGCGGGCACGTTTTTGGGGATGAATTGGCTGCCGAATGGCAGGAACTGGTGCGGGTCACCCGTCCCGGCGGCTTAATCTTACTTTGCCCCGGCAATAACGATAAAGACAACCCCACGCATCAATTTCTGATGGCGCAGGGCTGCCAGTGGTCTGTTTTTGAAGAGCCCACCGATGGCCTCAAACGCAAATATTGGAAGCAGTTACCCGGTTAACCGGTTCTAACCGGGTTGCCCGGCCGTAAAAACGGCTGCGTGCCGCCGGTCCTCTAAATCACCGCTGCAATCACATCCAGCGCCCGGCTCACCAGTTCCCGGTTGGCCTGAGACCCCATATGCCCCAGGCGGAACACCTTCTCTGCCAGCGGTCCGTAACTCCCACCCACCACCAGCCCGTGCGCCCTGAACCGTTTGTCCAGCTCGCGCCAGCTTAGGTTTGTGGGCACGTAAACCGCCGTGACAGTCGGCGCCGGGATGGCGCCAGCCGCTGGGAACAGTTTCAATCCCATTTTCTCCACCCTTTCCCGGCAGTACTGTGCCACGGCTTCGTGCCGGGCCCAGGCATATTCCAACCCTTCGTGCAGCAGCCGCCCGGCTGCCACATTCAGCGCCGCCACCCCATGCCAGCTGGGCGTATAAGGAAAGTAGAAGTCTCGCACTGCATTTCGGAAGGGCTTTAAGGCATCATAACCTGCGTACCCTACCGCTTCGATGATCTCCCAGGCAGCCTCGCTGATCGACAGGAAGCACATCTCAGGCGGCGCCGAGAGCGCCTTTTGAGATCCGCCCAGGCACAGGTCAATCTGCCACGCATCCGTCAACACTGGCGCCCCGCCGATGCTTGCCACCGCATCCACATACAGCAGCGGCACCTGGTGCCTGCGCTTCAACTCCCCCAACTGCGCCAGCGGATTGAGCGTTCCCGATGGTGTCTCGCAGTGCACGGCCGTAATCATCTTGGGTCGGAACTCAAGGATGGCCTGTTCAATTTCATCCCAGTTCTCAATCGTCTGGTCATACCCCAGTCCAATCGTGCGCACTTCTGCCCCAACCGTCCGGGCCAGGTCGCCAATGCCGTAGCCAAACACGCCGGTTGCCACACTCAAAACCCGATCCCCCGGCTGCAAACAGCTTTTCAACGCCCCCCACAACGCCAGCATCCCCTCGCCAGACTGGATTGCCACAGAATTTTTAGTCCGCATCACTCTTTGCAGACTCGCTTCTGTCTGCTGATACAGCGCCAGGAACTCTGGTTCCAGGTCTGCCGAGCCAAAATCAACCTGATACTCAGCCAGAATCTCTGGCGGCACACTGACCGGCCCCGGCACCATCGGGATAGGATAGGTTTGCATGGCGGCCTCCTCTGGATGGCTTCAAATGATAATCACAGATTGATAATCCCATTATGCCACAAAATCCGCTATAATCTCTATCATGTTCAGTCACCCCCACCGCTACACCTGACCTCGCTTCCAGTGCGCCGGACGGCGCCGAAAGCGTTTGGTTTTTGCACCGGGCAGCGGTTGGCCGACTGCCTGAGCAGAACTGGGGTTACCTCCACCTGCCCACCGGTGCAAGCCGGTGGGTTATTTTTGTCTTTTGGAGGTTAATATGGATCGTAATACGGTTGTTCTGTTCACTTGTTTTGGATTGGGCCACGGCCCCGAGGCCCTGCAGCAAGGCCTGGCGGTTAAATTCCTCACCCTCACCCTCGAATCCGGCCAACTGCCTGCTCGGATTTTATTCTACACCGATGGCGTCCGCCTGGCCTGCACCGGCTCCCCTGTGCTCAACCAGCTAAACGAGCTTGCCGCCCGTGGCGTGGAACTGGTTCTCTGCAAAACCTGCCTGGACACCTACAACCTGGCAGATGATGTGCAGGTGGGCATCGTTGGCGGCATGGGCGATATTCTGGAATCACTCCAACAGGCAGGCAAGGTCATCAGTTTGTAATCTTGCAGCTTGCCAAAGCTTGACAAAACAATCGGGTATAATCATTCCATTCGACCTGAACAAAGAGGTGCACTGATGATTGCTTTCATGGAATCGCTCCACCCGGTTGTGCAGGCCCTCCTGGCAACTCTCTTTACCTGGGGCGTTACCGCTCTGGGGTCTGCAGGTGTCTTTCTCACCAAACAGGTAGATCGCCGGTTGCTCAATGCCATGCTCGGCTTTGCCGCCGGTGTGATGATTGCCGCCAGCTACTGGTCGCTGCTTGCTCCAGCAATTGAGATGTCTGCTGGCATGGGCGTCCCGGAATGGATGCCCGCGGTGATTGGCTTCCTCGCTGGGGCGGGTTTTCTTTTCGCTGTAGATAAAACCCTGCCGCATATTCACTTGAATATTCCCGGTTTCAAGGCCGAGGGGGTCAAAACCAAATGGCAGCGCAGCATCCTCTTGATGCTTGCCATCACCCTCCACAACTTCCCCGAAGGACTGGCGGTGGGGGTGGCGTTTGGCGCAGCCGCTGCCGGGCTGCAAGAAGCCACGGTCGCTGGCGCAATTGCCCTGGCGCTCGGCATTGGCCTGCAAAACTTTCCTGAAGGTCTGGCTGTTTCGGCCCCCCTCCGGCGAGAAGGCCTTTCACGCCGCCGCAGCTTCTTTTTTGGGCAGCTTTCGGCGGTTGCCGAACCGATTGCCGGTGTTATTGGCGCCGCGGCTGTGCTGCTCATGCGCTCTCTGCTGCCCTACGCGCTTGCCTTTGCGGCTGGTGCCATGATCTATGTCGTTGTTGAAGAACTGATCCCCGAAGCCCAACAGGGCGAACACACGGATGTTTCTACGATTGGCGTCATGCTCGGCTTTGCCGTGATGATGCTCCTGGATGTTGCGCTTGGATAATTCAAAACCTCATACCAACCGGGTTACCCGTGCCGCCCTGTTACTGGCCGGGCTCTTTGCGATTGACAAAGTTGTGGCCTTCGTCCGCCAGGTGTTGATTGCCCGCCAGTTTGGCCTTTCTTCCGAGCTGGATGCATTCAACATCGCCAATAACGTGCCGGACATGCTTTTTCTGCTCATCTCGGGCGGCGGCCTGGCCATGGCCTTCATCCCCGTGCTCAGCGAAACCCTCTCTCGCGATGGCCGCCGTGCCGCCTGGGACCTCTTCAGCCGGATTGCCAACCTGGCTTTTCTGGCCACTCTGGTGCTGGCAACCATCATCGCCTTACTCGCCGATGTGATTGTTCGTTCAGCGGTTGCCTCTGGCTTCACCCCCGACCAGCAGCACCTGGTGATTAACTTGATGCGTCTCAACCTGATTGCTACCGTAATCTTCTCCATTAGCGGCCTGGTTGTGGCGGGTTTGCAACACAATCAACATTTCCTGCTCCCGGCCCTGGCACCCATTCTCTACAATATCGGCCAAATCATCGGCGCGTTGTTCTTTTCGCCCACCGAAGGCCTGACCATTGCTGGCGTCACCCTGCCCACCTTGGGTCTGGGCGTCCAGGGTCTGGTTTATGGCGTCATTTTGGGCGCACTCATGCACCTGGGCATCCAGATTCCGGGCCTGGCGCGGTACGGCTTCCGCTGGACCCCGCGCATCGGCCTCAGCCTGCAGCGAGACGACGACCACCGCCTGCGTCTCCATGGCCCCGAAGGTGTCCTCAAAGTGCTGCGTCTCATGGGCCCGCGCATCCTGACGATCTTTTTTATCCAGCTTATTTTCATCGCCCGTGACAATATCGCCTCCTGGCTTCCCTCTGGCTCTGTCACCGCCCTGACCTATGGCTGGATGCTGATGCAGGTCCCTGAAACCCTCATCGGCACTGCCATCGGGGTGGCCCTCTTACCCACCCTGTCCGAACTCTCCGCCGCTGGCCAATGGGAGGCCTTCAAAGGAACTGTTGAGCGTGCTGTGCGGGTGTTGATCTCCATCACCCTTCCCGTTGCTGCTGTGCTGGCTGCCGGCATCGGTCCGCTGCTGGCGCTGGTCTTCGGTTTCGATGCCGAGTCAACCAACTTGCTTTTGTGGACCACCCGCGGCTATTTTGCGGCTCTCACGGGGCATGCCCTCATGGAAGTCGCCAGCCGTTCCCATTATGCCGCCCAGGATGCCCGCACCCCCATGCGCACCGGGGCGCTCAACCTGACTGTTTACTTGGTCTTGGGACTCACGCTGTCCAATTTTCTGGGCGCACCCGGTCTCAGCCTGGCTGAGGCTGGCGCCTTCACCTCGCAGGCCGTTCTGCTCTATATCTTCCTCAATCGCAAGCTGCCGCAGAACTTGCAGGTGGGCAGCAGCCTCGTGCGCGGCGGCCTTGCCGCCGTTCTGGGCGCCGGGCTTGCCCTGGGTGTTCTCTGGCTGGCGGCTCCGCTGCTGGGACAAACGATTGCCTCAGTGGTTGCCATGCTGGCCGGAGCTGCCCTGGCCCTCGTCATCGTCTGGCGTGAAGTCCGCCTGCTTCTCCACCTTTAGTGCGGTATAATAATCCCCATGTCTGATAAAGATCCTGCTGAAACCGTGCCTTCCCGGCTGAACCAGAGCCAGGCCGTCACCCGGCCTACCCTGCTCGCTTCCAGCCCTTTGGAGACACTGCCCGTCAAACCTGAGATCACCGAAGAACCGCCGGCCTCCCCGCCAGCGGAGATTGAACCACCCACCGCTGAGCCACCCGCCAAACCCCGTCGGTCCCGCTGGTTCTGGCTGGGCTTACTGATCGTCCTGCTCGCGGCTGCCCTGTCGGCCTGGGTGGGATACCGGGCTGGCATCGCCCGCCGCCTCGCGGCCGAACAAGAACAGCGAGTCATGTTGGCCAGCATTCAATATGGTCTGGCCATGCAAGACATTGAATCTGGTCGCCTTGATGCCGCCCGTCAGCGCCTGGAGTACGTCATCGAAACTGACCCGACTTTCCCGGATGCCCAGCAAAAGCTGATGGATGTGATGCTTGCCCAGGCCCAGCTTAAAACCCCGACTCCTGCCCCCATTCTAACACCCACACCGCAGTTCACTCCCACGCCCGACCTGCGCGGCGAAGTTGACCTGTATCAATCGGTGCTTAACCACATGGCTGCCCAGGAGTGGGATGCCGCCCTGACAACCCTTGACCAGCTCCGGGACACCAACCTGAACTACCGTACTGTAGATGTGGATGGCCTCTACTATATCTGTCTGCGCTTCCGCGGCGCCCAACGTATTTTATATGAAGGTAACCTTGAGCTTGGCGTTTATGATCTGACCCTGTCAGAACAGTTCTCCCAGCTTGATGAAGAAGCCCTGGGCTACCGCAACTGGGCCCGCTATTACATGGCGGGAGCCAGTTTCTGGCGGGTGGACTGGGTTCGGGTCATCAATTACTTCTCCGACATTGTCCCCTACGTCCCCAACCTGCGCGATTCTTCCGGCTATACCGCCGGTGAGCGTTACCGCCTGGCGCTGATTGGTTATGGCGATCAGCTTGCCGCCGCAGGTGATTATTGTGAAGCGCAAAAACAATACGAAGAAGCCCTGACCCTCGCGCCCGATCCCGTGCTGCAGCCTACCCTGCAAGACGTGGTAGATCGCTGTGAACGCGGTGAAGGCGAAGAAGACGGTGGTGAGGATAGCCCTCCCGCTGAAACCCCACCGCCCGATTCAACCCCCACCGAAACCCCGCCAACCGAAGTCCCGACTGAGGTACCAACAGAAATCCCTGGTGTGACTCCCACACCCTAACGCGGCGCCTCGTAAAACACCCACGGCGTGTCGGCATAGTAGTGATACACCTTCCGGTCCGGGTATAGCGCTGCCACCTGGGAATCCTTCTCCGGCCCGCGTGAGACCGTGAAAATAAACGGCGTATTGAGGTATGGGCTGCTTAAAGATAGCAGCCGCCCATATTCTATCCACGAGTCCACCGGATGCACCATGATCAGTGCCGGGGTCATCCCCTTGGTTTCAGCTGCCCTGAAGGGCTCCAGGTGTGTTGCTGATACACTATACAGCCCCTGCAGCGCGCCCAGGCGCTGCGGCGTGTAGTAAATCAGATTGGCGGCAATCAGGCAGATGGTCAACGCCGTAACGGCAGCAAAGCGCGCTTTCTGTCCCCATTGTTTCCACTGGGATGCTGTTTTAGCAAACGGCTGCCCCGCCAGCCAGCGGATTCCCGCTGCGGTAAAAATGGTCCAACCGTAAAGCCCTTCAAAATAATACCGTGGTCCCAGCACCCAGGCCGCAATCCAGTAGAAAGCATAAGTCAGCACCAGCGCCGGTAGAACACTCCCTACCAGCAGGGCATTTTTATTGCGGCGCAGCGCCAGCAGGCCAAATGGCAGCATCAACCAGGAGACCGTCCCCCAGCCCAGCATATCCCGCGCCGCCACCCACAGGTTGTAACTGGTGGTGTACCACGCATGGATCGGCTGATACCCCCCCTCCTGCAAGCCTACATCAGGCCCAAACCCAATCTGATCATAGGGCCACCAGAGCGTGTAAGGGTTGGTCAGTGGATTGCCCGTAACAGCCGCCTGCCACAAGAAGTGCAGCCCCGCCATGCTTCCAGCGAGCGCGGCAAACCCCGCCAGCCGCCAGCGCACCTCGCGCGGCCCTCGAATGAATAATACCAGGGCATGAATGATAAACGGCAGCGCCACACCCACCGCCGTTAGCGGGCGGGTGAGCGCCAGCGCCCCCAATGCCAGCGCTGCGGCAGTCAGCGGCACGGTCCGGGGTAGTTTATTGGGGATTACAAAGCTGTCCAGCCAGCCCAGCGCCACGGTAGAGCTGAGCACCAGCGTCCAGGGGTGCGAAAGTAATGCGCCGCTGTTCATCAAAAACAACGGCGATGTTGCGGTTAAAAAAGCCGCCAGTATCCCGGTGCGTTCATCGGTGATCTTTTTCCCCAACCGGTAAACCAGCCAGATTGCCAGCCCTGCCAGCAGCGGGTTGATCCGATCCTGTAACCCCAGGCGCAGTGCCACAGCCAGCAGCGTGGGCCACCCTGGCGGATATTTCCCCGTGCGCATCCCGCCGTAATCCACCACAAAGGGCTGCAGAAAACAGCGCGGGCAGGGCGGTGTGGGCAGCAGCAGCTTGCCGCCTTCAATCGCTTGGGCCTGCCAGACGTAAGCCATCTCGTCTTCCAGGTGCGGCAGGCCTTCAAATACCTGGTCTGTAATCCAGGCCGCACCTAAAAAAGTCAGGATCGCCAGCAGCAGTGCCAGCCAGTCAGTGCGAGACATGCGGATAATTTTAGATCGGTTCGCCGGTCAAATCGTAGGTCAAAGCGCCGGTAATTCGCACCGTTTGAATTTGCCCAATGGGCAGTTCCCCGTCCACAAAAACCAGCCCATCAATTTCCGGCGCATCCCGGTATGATCGTCCCACGGTGATGCCATCGTTGGAGCCTTCTGTCAGCACGGGCAGTGTCTTCCCCACCCAGGCCTGGTTACGCTCCAGTGAAATGCCGCTCTGCAGCGTCATCAGGCGCTCAATCCGCTCCTCTTTTACCTCGGTTGGAATGGGGTCGCCCAGCGGTTCGCTGGTTGTGCCCGGCTCAAACGAGAATGGGAATACCCCCACCCGGTCAAACTGGATTTCGTTCACAAAATCCAGCAGCGTCTGAAATTCTGCCTCAGTTTCGCCGGGATACCCGACAATGAAAGTGGTCCGTAGTGCCAGCGCAGGCAGCGCCTTGCGCATCTTCTCCAGCGTTCGGTGAACCCATTCCATGTTAGCCGGGCGGCGCATCCGCAGCAGTGTGTCGGGGTGCGCATGTTGTAGTGGCATGTCCAGGTAAGGCAAAATCTGCGGGTGCCCGGCCATCACTTCAATCAGACGGTCAGTCACATAGCCCGGATAAGCATACAAGACCCGAATCCACGGCACTCCCGGCACAGCCCGGGTCAATCCTTCCAGCAGCGCCGCCAGCCCATCTTTGAGCCCCAGATCACTGCCGTAATCCGTCGTATCCTGGGCAATGAGGATCAGCTCCTGGGCGCCCATGTCGGCCAGTGTTTGCGCCTCAGCAATGATCTGCTCGGGGCGGCGTGAAACAGCCGGCCCTTTAATTAATGGGATGGAGCAAAACGCGCAGGGGCGGCGGCAGCCATCCGCAATTTTGAGGTATGCACTGCTGCCTTGCAGCGCCGAGCGCAGCACACCGTGATCTTCCCGCCCCACATCAGGCGCTTCGGGTAAATCATAAGGCTGCTGGGGGTGCCCCTCGCTGCGGAGATGCTGTACCATGTTGAGCACGTCCATCCAGCGCCGGGTTGAGAGAATCCCATCCAGCCCTGGCACTTCGCGGGCAAGCTGCTCGCGGTGCCGTTCTGCCAGGCAGCCTGCGGCAATCAAAATTTGTCCGGGCTTTTTGCGTTTTGCCAGTGTGCGTAATTCTTGCAGCGATTCTTCCCGCGCTGGTTGAATGAAACCGCAGGTGTTGACAATCAAAATATTGGCTTGCCCCGGCTTTTCAACCGCCCGGTAGCCGCCGCTCTCCATTAATTGCGCCATCGAAGTTGAATCAACCGTGTTTTTGGCGCAGCCCAGTGATACCAGATAAAAAGTGTTTGCTTTCATGATTTATGGCACAAATTGCGTTACCGTTGGCGTGGCGCCGGGGGTTGGCGTCAGCGTGGGGGTTGGGGT
>JAGOFZ010000194.1 GCA_017996955.1 Longilinea sp. | reverse complement strand
AACGCCAGGAAAAGCGCGGCTGAGGCTGCTCCAGCAGGTAAAGGGTGGCGGACAGAACGCCTGGCACAACATACCAGTTCACACGGCAAAGCCCGGCCCAAAGGGAAGATAGCAGCACCACCACCAGCGTTCGCCAGGGGCGGCGGCTGTCGAACCAGGCCAGGACTGGCACCGTGCATAAAATCAAATGGTAATAGACGGGGCCCTGGAAAAAAAAGAGGAAGACAAAACAGGCAGCCATCCAGGCCAGCCAGCGGCTATTCAAGCGCAGGCGGCGCACAAGCAGCCAGGCCGCAGCGGCATTACAAACCACCCATAAAATCACCTGCCAGACGCGGTGAGCAAGAACGGGAAGGTGGGGAAAAGCAAAGGGGAGGGACTGCATCAGATAACGGGCAGGATGCAAGACGGGGATCGGTAAAGCCTCCCCATAGATCTGCCTGGCATAGAACAGCGAGCCATAATAAAAGCGGCTGCCCTCCGACCAGCCCAACGATAGCGGATAATCCGTCAGACCGGGGAGGAAAGTTAGAATTTGGAACCAGGCTCCAGCTATCAATAAAGCTGAGGCCAGGGCGAGGGCGTAGGGCATCGGCTTAAGACGCTGGATAAAAAAGGCGCTAAAAATGGCTGTAAACCAGATCAACCAGAGGCGAATCATGGGAGTGCTGAACTTGCCGTTATCATATCGAAAAGCAAGCCAGCCCAAAACCAGCGCGCCAATAATCAATGCCGCAATGTTGAGCGCTTTGGCGCGGGGCAGCTTCTGAAAAATGCGCAGCAGAGTATCTGCCATGCGAGGGCGCCAGGTGAGCGCCAGCAAAATCAGGCAAACCAGTCCGACTGTGGCAAAGACCGCCAGCATGATCAGCCGCGGCAGGGCATAGTGGCCTAATAACTCGCCAGAGCCATATCCTAATTTTTCGAGTTCGAGCAAAGTCAGGATTGATAGGATGATGGAAATCAGCAGGCTCAGCCGTGCAATCCAAATTGGGCGGGGTAATTTCATGCGGGGGTCTCCGGGGCGGCGGGCGGGGCTTCGGGCTGGATCAGTGCAGGGACAAAAATGGCTCCGGGCAGGCTGGCAGCCATCTGCAGCAGTCGAATCAGGATGGCCATCACCGCGACACTCTCAACCGAGAGACCGCCATAGTTGGTGAACAAAAAGGTCAGGGACAATTCTTGAACCCCCAGCCCATTAATCGAAATCGGCAGCAAGGTGACCAGATAGCTGAGGCTCCATAAGCCTGCAACCTGCCAGAAGTTGATGGGCTGACCCAAATCGTGCAGAATGAGCCAGACTGTGGCAAACAGGGCAGCCATATGCATCAGCGTGAACAAATAGGCGTTAAAAAGGTCGCGGGGATGGGTTGCCCAGAGCCGCAAAGCATGCATGGTGGAACGGAAGAGCTTTTGAACTTTGCTCCAAACCCATTTCCAAATTCCGCTCAAAGAAACGGCCATTGCCAAGCCGCCTGAATACCCACCAGTTGGTAACGGCGGCAAAGGCATACTCAAAAGGCGGGCTACGCCAATTGGAAAGACTGTCAACATACCCACCATCCCAACCAGACGATCCATCACGAGCGAGGCAGCACAGATGGCGGCATCGTAGTGCAGGCGAACAGCACCGGCAAATCGGATCAGGTCACCACCGACGGTGGTGGGCAGGAAATTGGAAGCGAATAGCCCAGCGAACACCAGACGGATTGATTCTCGCAGCTGAATGGGTACGCCGCCAGAGCGCAACAGCACATGCCAGCGACCGGTGACCGCAAATCGGGAAACAAATGTGAGAAACAGGACCAACACCAGATTCCACCAGGAGATTTCTGTGACGGCGGATTTGATGGCATCCCAACCCTCGCGCTCAATCAGCCAGATGAGCAGGCCAATGGAAAGGAGGGTGCCCAACAGGCGCAAAATGGAGATTTTTCGCTGTGGGCGCGGGGTTATTTCGGTCTCGGGTGTGGTCATGAATTACCTGTTCTTTTCAAAGACGCTGAGATAGATCGGCGTCTGGCAATTGGCGATTAATATGGGGGCGCCGGAAGGCAGCCACTGATAAGCATCCAGCTCGGGCTGCATTTTCTCAACCAGGCGGGTTTCAACCAACAGGATATCTGACGCAGTCATCCAGTCGGCCTTCAGGGTCTCGTTCCAGTAACCATAGCGATAGAGTTCATCAGCATCGCCGCCAGAGCGGTATGAATAAGAGCCATTAAGCTGCGGCGGGTAGATGTTGGCAGCCGACAAATAAAGCAAAACAGCCGGAGAGACGCCGCCGCTACCAATCCAGTAAATTTGATCATCAGGCTTGATCCGATTTGAGAGTTCATGCCCGGCGGATTCAAAGGTGGCTACGGCGTTGCTTTCGCAATCAAAAGAATACTGCCCGCCTGCCAACAGGGAGACCGGAGAGAAGGCGGTCCCGAGCATTAACATTGCAATCAAAGCAACCGCGAAAAACGAAACTGGCTGCTGGCGTCGCTGCAGGACGGCGGTTAAAACGGCGCTGATAAGAAGGATTAGCAGGCCAAGCAGTAAGCCTGCCAGCCCCGCCACCAGCCGCGGGAAAAGGACCAGGCGGGTATCTTCAAATGAGAGGCCGAATTTATTGGAGAACAGCTGCCAGAGTTCTGTTGTTCCTGGTTGAATTGCCCCATTGCTCACGCGCGGCACCTCAAGGTGGAACAGCGCATCTGAGACCGCGGGATAGGCGCTCAGACGGGTAATTTCCGAATAGGCACTCAGGCTGATGCCCACAGTGACAACAAGCGCAATCAAAACAGCGCACAGGACACCCACCACACGCCATAATCGGCGGGGCAGCACCGGTTGAAAATTTGCCAGAACCAGAGCAACAACGATCAAACCCAGTGGCGAAAAGAATGCCAGGTAAGCCGGAAAGCAATAGACGCAGTAATCCTGACCAACCGAGGCCCAAAGATGCGCAGCGGTCAGGACGATGAGAAGGGCAAGCAGCACAAGTGCAGCGCGGAAATGACTGCGCTGCTTCCATTGGATTTGACGCGGCCACAACAATCCGGCAACCACAGCGCCCGCCAGGGCGGCAAAATGGATGCGGAGGCCTTCAAATGCAATGAGGAGCTGGTCAAACCAACCGCCAGCAGACTGAATATAGGTACGTTCACCCGCCGTAGGAACACGCCAGGGATCGAGGAATGGCGTCACCGCGGCCGGAATCCATTTTGCCCAGTTACGCAAAATATCGGGCCAGAAGACGGCATGACCAATGCCAAGCGACAGCAAGCTGCCAATTAACGCGACGATGCCCATCCGCCAGCCGTGCTGCCAGAAGACATAGATCGCCAGGAAGGGCACAACAGGGAGCATATTTTCGCGTGTCATGACTACCAGGCCAGCAAGAATGCCGCCGGTTAGAAGCTGCCAACGATTGCGTTTTTCGCCGATGGTGAAATACAAGGTCCAGACCAGCAGACAAGCCGTGAGACCCTGAGAAATAACCATGCTGTAAATCTTGTTTTGGGTCGGGGCAAGGGCCAGCGCCCAAACGGCTGCGGCTGCCCAGCCGCGCCCGGTCTCACGGCGGATAAGCAGCCAAAGGCCGAGAATCAGTAAAACCTGCAATGCCAGCGCAAAGTATCGTCCCGTGCGCA
>JAGOFZ010000193.1 GCA_017996955.1 Longilinea sp. | reverse complement strand
ACTGCATGATGGACCATAACTCAGACAACCGGTTTTCCACCGGCGTGCCGGTCAGCGCCAGCCGGAAGCCAGCGGTTAACTGCCGTGCCGCCTGCGTCTGTTTGGCAGCCGGATTCTTGATATTCTGAGCTTCATCCAGAATCACCCCATACCAGGCGATGGACTGCATCAATTCCGCATCCAACCGCAGCAACGCATAGCTGGTCAGCACCAGGTCCGAGTTTCTGGCAGCGTCTTTGAATTCTGAATTTCGCAGCCGGTCTGGCCCCTGGTGTGCCAGAACCTTCAATGATGGTGCAAACCGGCGCGCCTCGCGCTCCCAGTTGGTCACCACCGAAGTCGGGCAGACAAGCAAAGTCGGCCCGGGTAATTTGCCCAAAGACTCTTTCTCATAAAGCAGTAGCGCCAGCGCCTGAATGGTCTTCCCCAGCCCCATATCATCTGCCAGGCAGGCCCCCAGCCCCCAGCGCCGGAAGAATGCCAGCCACGAAAACCCATAGCGCTGATAAGGACGCAGTTCGCCTTGCAATCCGCCCGGCTGCGGCAGTTCCACCATACGATCTTGATGAGAAAGATGCTCCAGCCATTCCGAGACCCACCCCTCGGCAATCACCTCTTCCAGTGGCAGGCCCTGTACGGCGCTGTCTTCGTCCAGCGTCAGCCGCGCCGCGTCCATCAAGCCCATTTCGCCGCGTTGTCGCTGCGACTCATAGAACTTGATTGCCGCCTCAATCTGCTCCGTATCCAGTTGGACCCACTGCCCCCGAATTTGAACCAGCGGCAGCTTCAACCGGGCTAAAATCTCAAATTCCTCACGGGTCAGCTCTGTGCCCCCCAGCGACACCTGCCATTCATAACTGATCAGTGTGTCCAGCTTGAGCTTGCCCGCCGAAACCGGCGTCGCTGCGCCTCGTGGACTCAAGTGCAGCCGGACGCCCAGCCGTGAACCCTTCTGGTTCCACCACGGCGGCGCCAGCAGGCCAAAGCCAGCCTGTTCCAGCAGCGGTGCCGCCTGGCGCAGGAAGGTGTAGGCCTCGTTGGTGCTCAGCTCAACCTCCGTCGGTTGCTTGGCCTGCAGGCTGGTCAACAACGGCGGGAACAGCCGGGCAGCATAGCCCAGACCTGCCAGCAGCTTCTCTTGCGGCTGCTCAAACCGTTTCCCCAGTTGTGTCAGCACATTCCCACGCAGCCGCCAGACTTCCTCCGCTGGCACAATCAGCGATGGATCATCGCGTGATTGCAGCAGGTAATGCAGTGTCCAGGCAGGTTGATTGGCATCGCCCGGCTGAATCTCCGGTGCCTCGAGTTGGAAAGCAATCCGAAAATGTTGATCTCCGGCTGCCCGCAGATTGCGCATCCAGGCCTGCAAACTGCTTGATAAAGCCTGCAACTGCGCCGGTGACGCATTCGTCACCGTAGGATCATCCGTAAAGAGCGAAGCCAGCCACCGTTCCAGCGGGTGTTCGCTGGAAGCCAGCAGCCGTTGATTGCGTGTCCGTCCCCAGGTGCGCGCCAGCGCGTCGCACATGGTATTCAAAAAGCTGTCCAGCAGCCCACGTGGCGGCTCAATGCCTTGCAGGCGCTCGCCGCGTGTCTCCGCCCGGCAAATTGGTGGCATGGCTGAAACCAGCTTTGCCAGCCGCGGCCCATCTTGCGGCCCATCCAGTACCGGCTGCCAGCGGGCAATATAGCTGGTCTGATGATGATTGCTCGGCACAAGTACCGGCAGCAATTTCTGGTCTGCCAGTACCTCCAGCACCAGGTTGCAAACCGTTCGCCAGTAACGCGCATCAATCCCCAGCGAAAAACCAATCTCGCGAATTTCCAGCGGCACATTCACCAGCAGGCTGAACGCTTTCCGGGCTGGCAGCCACAACCCGCCAATCTCCCAGGGTGAGAGATACGGCGAGGTCAGCGAATCAACATCCCAGTTATGGTTAAGCTGCGGTGATGGCAGTGGTCCAATCCGGCTGGTGGGCAGCCGCAGTACCACGTTGGCGCTTTGAGCGTCTTCTAATGGTGTGCCCGCTCCAATCCGTTCCTGAATAACCTGAGGATCCAGACAGAAGGGGTGGGGTAATATCTGCGTCCGCTTGGGGACCTGCCCGCGAATGCGTTCCGGTGCCGGTCCTTCTGAAGACTCAGCCCAAAAAAGTATGCCTCCCGGATCTGTGGCCCGGCGTGGCGGCTGCCAATGTGCGTGGAGAACCCACATATGTTCTTATATCTACCCTGATTATTGATAAAACTTCACTGCCCCGCGGGCAAGCGATCCATATTTATTCCATCGGCTGATGGCGCGAACCAGATTTTAGAGCCCATCTCCAGCCCCGCTGTTGAAGTGGACCCTGCTGCCGCCCCAACTTGCCCCTGTTTTTTAGGTTACATTGTTAAGAAAACGCGCTATAATTACGCCATGATTATATCCTGATTCTGTCAAGTCGTGGAGAGTAAAATAATCGGTCTATCCTGCTCTTTTTTCTCTCCAGCTTTGCTTGACACAATGATAGCCCTGTGCTAAAGTTATTTACAAATCAGGAAATAAATTCCCTTTGACCGGGAAGGAGCGCAACCTTGACCAAGTCACGAACCCAAATGATGGTAGAGCGTTTACGGGAGCTTCAGGCATCTTCGCCAGACATTGAAGCCTCAGCAATTGTGAGCGTTGATGGTTTGACCATCGCTTCGGCACTGCCTCAGGGCGTTGAGGAAGATCGCGTTTCTGCCATGTCGGCTGCCATGCTCTCCCTTGGCGAAAGAATCGCTGGAGAGTTGGGCCGTGGCTCATTGGAACAGGTCTATATCAAAGGCCAAAAAGGCTATGTCGTCTTGATGTCGGTCGGACAAGAAGCTGTGCTTACTGCCCTGGCGCGTGAACAGGCCAAGCTGGGCCTGATTTTCCTGGATATGCGCCGCGCAGCCGAAGACCTGACTAAATATATCTAATAAGGCGAGGACACATGGAACCAATCCCAAAGAGCGGCTTGTTCTACCCCAATAAAATTTCCCGCATTGCACTTTTAGCGCTGGAAGATGTGATGGGCAAAAACGGCGTCAATGCCATTCTTAACCTCGCCAGTCTGCCCCATTTGATTGGCAATTATCCCCCCACCGATCTGAATCGCGAATTTGACTTCGCTGATTTCTCAGCCATCAATGGCGCCCTCGAAGAGATGTATGGCCCGCGGGGTGGCCGTGGTCTGGCGTTGCGCGCCGGCCGCGCCACTTTCGATGAAGGCCTGCGTAACTTTGGCGCCCTGGCTGGTGTGGGCGATCTGGCCTTCAAAGTTCTTCCCCTACAAGCTAAACTGCGCATTGGCCTGCCCGCCATGGCTCGCATTTTCTCGCAAACCAGCGATCAACTCAGCACTGTTGAAGAAAAAGACGACCACTTCGTCTACACCATTCATCGTTGCCCGGTTTGCTATGGTCGTCATACCGACAAAGCGTCTTGCTTTATCGCAGTAGGGTTGCTGCAATCGGGTCTCAAGTGGGTTTCTGGCGGCAATGAATTTCGGGTGAATGAATCTAAGTGCATGGCTGTTGGCGATTCGGTGTGCGAGTTCATCGTCTATAAAGAACCCATTTCTTAGGAGCACTCCGGATGACAAGCGAAAAGAAAGAGACTCTGCTGATTGTAGAGGATGATCTCGATATCGCGGATATGTTAAA
>JAGOFZ010000192.1:1724-3674 GCA_017996955.1 Longilinea sp. | reverse complement strand
AATTTCGTATGTTAAACTTCTTCCAGGCTATGAATAAAGGGACCAAAGTGTTGGCGCAAAAATTGGGTGTCAATCAGGGCGGCATCATCTTCCCAGACTGCCTGGCATTGCTGTATGATGTTGCCGCGATGAGTGTCCAGCGTGCTGATGGCTACATTCAACTGCCTTGCAGCTTGCACGCGGTTCAAGCCGCTAACCAGTACCCTCAATACTTCCTTCTGGCGCTGCGTCAGTGCCTGCCAAACCCGCTCACATTGTGCGCGTTCAGCGGTACTCTGCCAGCCAAGCTCACTTTCCCGCTGCTCTTGTGGCGAACGATCCAGCAATGGACGCAAGCCAGGAAAATAGGCCGCCCAGGGTACGAAGGGGACCGGGATCAACGAGACACCACCTGTTGGAGGAACGTGCATCATCTGGCCATTTTTCGCCTGTTCCGTCAACTCGGGGGTTGTATAAATATGCCAAAGCCGGTCCATTGGGCTCAAAAAGCGCATTGCCGTTTCCAGCGCAATCAGAGCAATAATTCGCCGTCCACCACTCAAGCTCAGATGAATATGCTGTTCTTGTTCCTTCAGATCCCCCAACAACTGTTGGAATACATTGTGGATGACTTCTACCTGACGTGGGGTCATCGCTTCAGCCTGATCAGGGTCATTCCCTAAGTGGAGAGGAACACTGCGCAAATGGCAGGGACGCCCGGCATACTCATCGGCAATAAATTCCCCCATCAACTGACGATATGCCTGCTGGTACCGTGGGCTGGCTGCTGGATAGACTACTACAACCTGGCGAATGTCCTCGCCGCGTTGCAGCAAAAGATCAAGCGTAAAGGTTATAATTTGTGGTTGTCCACCCAGGGTGGCGATGAGCGTTGTGTTGTCAGCCATAGGTCCTTTAATCTCAAATCATGAGAATCAACCTTTTGCCAGCCATTGTTCTTGCCGGCCCGCCCCACAGCGGGAAATCTGTTTTGGCCTATCTACTCACTCAACGGTTGACTGAAGCAGGTGTGGCACACTACTTGCTGCGGGCAGTTCCCGACGGAGAAGGCAACTGGTTCTTTAAGGGCGAGGCAACAACAGTCCGAGCATTAAGGCTGCGCCATAAAGTCGGTTATTCAACCGGCTTTGTTAACCACATGTGTAAGGTTATTAATCAACGCACGCTGCCTTTGCTTGTGGATGTCGGTGGATTTCCCACATCAAATCAATTGTGCATACTCCAAGCCTGCACCCATTCTATACTTTTATTTCGAACAGTGCAAGAGCAACAGGTCTGGGAAAAACAACTCAGCGGATTGGGCCTTCTCCCATTAGCGATATTGCAATCTAACCAGGAGGGGATTAATCTCCTTGATACAGTTCAGCCCATCATCACTGGCAGCATCAGTGGCCTGGAGCGTGACCAGGCAATCCGGTCAACTGGCGAGATTGTGGATTTATTGGCGCAGCGAATAGCGGGTATTTTTCGTTATGAACGCGAATATTTTGAAAAGCTTCACTTTCAGAACGCTCCGCTACCTGTTGTAACCGAGGAGCAACTGGCCCGACAGATCAATATTACTATTACCGAAAAAATAACCTGGTACCCCCAGGATTTGTCCAAGATAACCACTGGAGCTTTTAGCGTTGAGGGGTGTGCGCTGTATGGCCGAGGCCCCGTCTGGCTGTCGGCGGCGGTTGCCGCAAAAATCCATCCCTGGCCATTTGCCATATTCGACATTCGTTATGGGTGGATATCCATCCCTGATCATCTCACTACAGCCCCAAACGAGAACATTGAATACCAGATTCAACATTCTGGGAACGTCATTCAAGTTGAAGCCCGACTTCCTTATGGATTCTTTGAACCCGAAGACTTTTACGCCCCACAGATTCCTTCTGGCTGTGGCGTTGTGTTTAGCGGAACACTCCCCCGTTGGGCCTATGCAATTTTAACGCGTCATGCAAT
>JAGOFZ010000192.1:0-1624 GCA_017996955.1 Longilinea sp. | reverse complement strand
CGCAGCAAGTCGCCCAACAACAGACAGCCTCCGCCGCCCGGAATGACAGCGGTAAAGCGCCGCAAATTGGGCCAGACTCGCTCCACAGCGCCCATGATTTCCCCCAGCCAGGATTGCAGGTGTATCTGAGCCGGCTTGATCCGTCCGGAGCGCAAGGCGGCATCAGTTTCCACGGCATCACGCCCGGCAAAGCTGCCATCCATCAGATCAATGAGCCGGCGGACGCCCAGCTTGCTGCCGCCGACAAAGCGCGGGGTCACCTTGCCGCCTTGCAGCGCATAAAGATCAAGCGTATTTTGACCAATATCCAGAACACCTATTTCTGCCTGCGAGCTGCCTTTGCGCATTTGTAATTCATCACTGATCAACCAATCAGCATATGCGCCAACCGGCTGGGGCAGCACCTTTACACGCTGAATGGTTAACCGATATTCGTTTTTATCAACCACAAACAAGTGACTGCCCTTATAGGCCTTTAGAGCATTCATCACTGCATCGGCCTGGGTTTCATCCTGCAAAAGCGGCACCGGCAGACCAATAACCAGATTGCCGACTTCGTAGGTTCCAGGATCAAGAGCCTGGGCCAATGCAGCATAGAACAACGCCTGCCTTCCCGGCGACGTTAACGCAGAAAAGTCCAGATTGTTTTCTGGTGTATTCCAGTTCCATGCACCTGGCCCTACAAGCAGATCGTGTCCGCTAAATTGTACTGGGATGGCTTGCTGAGCCAGCCGCATGCCAATGCCGGCCAGGCCAAAGTTTCGCCCGCGCGCTACCGCAGATTGTAGCAGTACGGACTTCATTCCTTGACCGTCCGGATTATTCAAACAAACCTTCGTGTTCCCGTAACCGGGATCCAATGCAACAACTTGAATCATTTTTTACTCCTTTTACTGATTCAAAAGTTTTCTCTACATGTTTTGAGTGTCAGACCCTATATGTGCCCTGCTGCTAAATTTGGATGTGTGTGCAATTCGTGTGCAATTCAAGTAGAAACAGTACACTTCTTGCACTTGGTAGAAACCCCACCCCCCATATATGGCGGTTTCATGGACGTGTTGGCCGTAATCCATGCCCTGTACAGGGCTCTGGAAAACTCTTAATCAATTGGTTCGGGGTTCAAGTCCCCGGTGGGTCACAGAAAATACCCCCGTGTCTGGGGGTATTTTAATGTCTGCCGGCAGCCAACCCGCCGCCAGCGGGTGGTACAATATTGGCGGGCCGGGTCATATCCACCGATTGATGCACACCCTGGAAAGGGGTCCGAGCATGAGACCTGAATTCAAAACGTTTTGGCTGATGTTGGGCTTGCTGATGGTGTTGGCGGCCTGTGCTCGCACACCGGTTACCGGGGATGAATTGCTGCCAGCCACCGCAGCCTCAACGCCCACGCCGGAGGTGACCGCTTTTCCCACCGTCACGCCGGCCCCCACCTCACCCCCCACACCCGCCACACCCCTGCCGCCAATTCAAAAATACTCGCTGTTGGTAGATAAATAACCCAAGTTGCTACCTAGAGAAGGAAAAGGGAGGATGTCCATGCGAAGTCTGGTAAAGTTAAGGTTCAAAGCCAAACCAAACCGGAGGATCGCATGGACACTCAAATTGTACTCGTATTTTGCAT
>JAGOFZ010000191.1 GCA_017996955.1 Longilinea sp. | reverse complement strand
GATCATTGCTCACGCTGCGGGTGCGCCGGAGCCGCGGCTGGTGCATGTGCCTTCAGACTGGATCGCCCGCATTGACCCTGAGTGGGGTGCGGGGCTGCTGGGCGACAAGGCGCACAGCATGATTTTTGACAATACCAAAATCAAGCGGCTGGTGCCCGATTATGCCGCGACCATCCCGTTTGTGCGCGGCGCGGCGGAGATCATCGCCTGGTATGACGCCGACCCCGCCCGCCGTCAGGTGGACGCGGCTTTCAATGCGCTGTGCGACCGGATGATTGCCGCAGCAGAACGCGCACAGGTGTAGGCCCGACCCGATTCAAATCCTCAATCTAAAATCGAGAAGCCCAGATGCCCGAATCTTCCCCCCTCCCTGTTGATGCCCCCCGCCCAAGCCTGGGCCGCCGTTTGATTCAGTTTTTCGGCCTGCGCCGCAGCATGGTGGGGGTGTTGTTTATGGTCATTCTGGTCGGCATGGGCGAAAAGATGGCCGAGCGGTTTTTGCCCATCTACCTGCTGGCGCTGGGCGGCGGAACGCTTTCGGTGGGCCTGCTCAACGGCATGGATAACCTGCTGAGCGCGCTGTATTCCTTCCCGGGCGGCTATCTGAGCGACCGGCTGGGTTATAAACGCGCCCTGCTGGTTTTCAACCTGATTGCCATGTTTGGCTATCTGATTGTGATCCTGTTTCCGTCGTGGCCGGCGGTGATTGTGGGCTCGGTGTTCTTCCTCTCGTGGACGGCCATCTCGCTGCCGGCAACGATGAGCCTGGTGGCGGCGGTGCTGCCAGTGCAGAAGCGCACCATGGGCGTCTCGCTGCACTCGCTGGTGCGGCGCATCCCCATGGCGCTGGGGCCCATGGTGGGCGGCGCGCTGATTATGACCTACGGCGAGAAGGATGGCGTGCGGCTGGCGTTCATTGTGGCGCTGGTGCTGGGTATTGTGGCGCTGATTTTACAGCAAGTGATGGTGGAAGATAAAAAGACCGGCGGCGAAGCGCAGCGCAATCCGCTGAAGCTGCTGCACCTCATCACGCCGAACCTGCGCAACCTGCTGATCTCGGATATTCTGGTGCGCTTCGCCGAGCAGATCCCTTATGCATTTGTGGTTATCTGGGCGGTCAAGAATAACGGCATCACACCGGTGCAGTTTGGCATTCTGACCACCATTGAGATGGTCACGGCGATGTTGATTTACATCCCGATTGCCTACCTGGCCGATAAAAACACCAAAAAGCCCTATGTGGTGACCACGTTTGTGTTCTTTACGCTCTTCCCGCTGGTGCTGCTGTTCAGCCGCTCGTTCCCGGCGCTGATTCTGGCCTTCATCCTGCGCGGGCTGAAAGAGTTTGGCGAGCCAACCCGCAAGGCGCTGATCATGGACCTGGCGCCAGAGGGGCAGAAGGCCAGCGTGTTCGGGCTGTATTACCTGATCCGCGATGTGATCGTCTCGGTGGCAGCTTTTTCGGGCGCGCTGCTGTGGAACGTCTCACCGGCGACTAACTTTCTGGTGGCCTTTGGCTTTGGGCTGCTGGGCACGCTCTACTTTGCGCTGCGCGGCAAAGATCTGTCCTCCACGCGGGCAGCCGCCTGATCCATTCTTCGGGTACAATTTAAGCCATGCTACAACTGGCAGATGACCTGACCCTGGATGATAACGACCTGAGCTTCGAGACCTATCTGGCTGCCGGACCTGGCGGGCAGAATGTGAACAAGGTGGCGACAGCCGTGCGGCTGCGTTTTGCCCTGCGCACCAGCGCCGCCCTGACCGACGAGGTCAAAGCCCGGTTGGAGAAGCTGGCTGGCAGCCGGATGACCACCGAGGGGGTGCTGGTCATTGAGGCGCGCCGCTACCGCACACAGGAGGCCAACCGGCAGGATGCCCTGCGCCGCCTGACCGCGCTGATTCAACAGGCCCGGGTGGCGCCAAAGGTGCGCAAGCCCACCAAAGCCGGAGCCACGGCGCGGGCGGCCCGCCGCAGTGAAAAAGAGCGCCGCAGCGAGACCAAGCGCGTCCGCCACTACAACCCGGATGAATGGGAATAACATGCACACAATCACCCCGCCCCCCTGGCTGCTCCGCTTTCAGGCCGCACTGCTGGAAGCCGGCGATGCCTTTTTCCGGCCCGGCTCCAGCTGGCTGAACCGCACCCTCCAGCGGCTGACGCTGGCGGCGCTGTTTCTGATTGGCTTCTTCCTGTGGGGCGACCTGCTCAACTGGGGGCAGATTCCGTTTGAACACGCCGACTGGTACGATATCACCGGGCCGCGGCTGGGCTTCACGCAGGAAGCGCTGCAAACCGGGCAACTGCCGCTGCATGTACAGTCAGCCACGGGCATGAAAGACGCCACCGACCGCTTCCTGTCCATCCCCGACCTGATCCTCTCGCCGCAGGTGGTCTTGCTTCTCTGGCTCACGCCGGGCGCCTTCAGCCTGGTACAGGTGCTGCTGCTCTATACGCTGGGTTACGGCGGGCTGCTGCTGCTGCGCCACAAATGGAACCTCTCGCTGGCGGTGTTCATCCCGCTGTTCTGGCTGTTCAATTTCAACGGACACATCACTGCACACCTTTCAGTGGGACATTTGACCTGGGCAGGGTACTTCCTGCTGCCCTATTTTCTGCTGCTGCTGTTCCAGTGGTACGAAGGCCCGGTGGGCTGGCGCTGGGTGGCCCTGACCGCCGGCTGGCTGGCACTGATCTTCCTGCAGGGGTCTTTTCACCTTTATCTGGCCTGTTTGCTGCTGCTGGGGATTGCCGGACTGTTTCAGCCGCGGCGGCTCAAGGCAGCGCTGCTGGCTGGAACCGCGGCGGTGCTGCTTAGCCTGTTCCGGATTATCCCGGCAGCGCTGGTGGCCAACGATTTGCAGATCGGCTTTCTTTCGGGCTTTAGCAGTGTGCTGGACCTGTTCAAAGGGCTGCTGGTGCTGGTGGAGCCCGCCGGCGCGCTGGAAACCCGCACCCTGCTGACTCAACTGGTGGCCTGGTGGGAATTTGATCACTATGTGGGGCTGGTGGGGGCGCTGTTTGTCTTTGGATTGGGCGGCTGGGGCCTGTGGCGCTGGCGTCAATCGCTGCCAGGGCGCTATGCCGACCTGCTGGCGCCGCTGGGCGCGTTGATTTTCCTGTCCATCGGGCGGATGTACAAAGTGATGTTTGTGCTGCACATTCCGCTGTTCACCGGCGAGCGGGTCTCATCCCGGCTGCTGATTTTGCCGCTGGTGATCGGTGCGGCGCTGGCGGCGCTGGCGGCCCAGCGCTGGCTTGATTCGGGTCGGGCGCCGCGGTTTGGGCGGATCGGCTGGGCGGCACTGCTGGTGCTGCTGATCAACGACCTGGAGCAGCACCGCGAGCTATGGAAGGTCATCCACCTGGACACGGTTTTTCCCTTCCACGCTGAGCCGCAGGTGCTGACGGTTGCTAACCATGCTGACCCGACTTACGCTGCAGCGCTGTGGGTGGGGCTGGCGCTCTCGCTGCTGACCCTCGGCGGGTTGATTTACCTGAACCGGCGGCGAGTGCGCCCACAAAAAAGATGAAAACCCTGGCTGCCTGGCTGAGACGCCCCTTTGGCGCGGCACTGGCAGCCTTTCTGGCGCTGCGCCTGCTGACCAGCGGGCTGGCTGCACTGACCGCTGCGCTGACGCCCGTCTGGATTACGGTGGAAGCGCCGCACGACCCG
>JAGOFZ010000190.1 GCA_017996955.1 Longilinea sp. | reverse complement strand
GTTTCGGTCCAGCCCAATTCCACCACGCCCTTATTGAAGATCTGGGTCACCACCAGCGGCATAAAGGAGCTGGAAGGCACGAGCAGGAAGTTGAGCAGCATGGCCATCAAAATCAATCCCAGCAGCCCCGGCCATTTGACCACATATCGAAAGCCCTGAGCCAGGTCCTGCCAGTAACTGGTTTTAGCGGCTGTGCCGTTGTCCTGCGCGGTCTGGCGGGGCGGCCGCGGAATCGGGATGAACAGCAGCGGCAGTACAGCCAGTGCCGCGGTGCCGATATCAATCGCCAGCACCCCTTCCAGCGGCAGCAGGCCAATCAGCATGGCGCCCAGCGGCGGCGCAAAGATGCTGATCAAACCCTGCAGGGTTTGGTTCAAACCCGCCAGGCGTGCCAGGTGCTGCGGCGGCACCATCAATGAGGTGGAGGCCGTCATGGCTGGGCCGTGAAAAGCTCCGCCCAGCGACCGGATGAGCAGGATGACATAAACATGCCAGACCTGAATCTGCTCCGTGGCAAACAGGTAGATCAACACGCCCGTGGCCAGGGCAATGCCGCTGTCAGCCAGAATCATGATCAGCCGCCGGTTCCAGCGGTCCACCAGCGCGCCCACAAAAGGCCCTAGGATGATCTGCGGCAGCAGGGCAAACAGCGTGGCGGTTGCCAGCACGGTAGCCGAGCCTGTCTGGCTGGTCATCCACCACACCAGGGCAAACTGCACCAGCGCTGAACCAATCAGCGAAAAAGCCTGCCCCGCCCAAATGGTAAAAAAGCGCGGCGCCCAGCGTTCTGGCACGGTCGGGTTTGAGGGTGGTGTTTCCATAATGATGCCTTTCAGGACAAATTGTCAGACGTGACGCCTATTATACGCCCGTCGCCCCAGAAAGTTGCATCAGCGAACCTGTTTCCTGCCGAAGCCGCGGCTTAAGCGGCATGATGGTTTGCCAATCACTAGACTGTCGATTTCCCTTGGTTTTCTTGCTCGGGGACGTTAGTTATGGTTTGAGGAGCGGCGGTTTTTGTCCGCGGCCATAATGAATTTTTGGGTTTTGCCAGTATTTTTCAATGAGGTAATCGTCAGTCTTAACAAAATCATAATAAATCCCAAAGGTTGCCAGAATAATTGTGGGCATTGTGATCAGTGAAAGCATGGCCCAAGAACCCGGTATCAGCAGGTGGACATATCCGGAAAGATCCTGAATAAAGGTTGCTAGCCTCAGTTTCGTGAGCAGCCCAATCAACAACAATCCATTAATGCCGGCCTGACACAATACCCCCAACAGGATAGCTGAAAATATTGAGGCCTTCCAGCGCCGGCAAACGGCCCCGCTGGTCTTAGAAAAAACCAAAACAGCAAAGATAGTATAGATGCTGACTTCCACCAACAGGATAACCAGAAAAAACCATGAAACGCTTGAAAGGGTGATCATTTTTCCCAACAATCCTGAATCCAAATGATGATTGTAGTGATTATATATCATCCTGATGAGCGGCAAGGCCTCACGCCGTCTGAGCGTTTACCACGGTTTCACCCATTCCTGAAATGCTGCCATGCACCCAAAGCCTCGTGGTCGGTTTCAGGTGCATGGCAGCAGAGGAGGAGAAAGATGAAATCAGGTTTGTTTGCCGGGCTTACTCCAGCGTGAGTTCAACCTGCATCTCGGTATTCCCGCGCATTACCGTCAGGGTAACTGTGTCACCGGGGTTGTAGGTGAACAGCGTGTTGACAAACGGTTGGGTATCATCCAGTGGGATGTCATCAAACTGGGTGATAATGTCGCCTTCCTTCAACCCGGCGCGCTGAGCCGGGCTGTTGGCCTGTACATCCGTCACATAGGCCCCCCACGCCACCGGCAGCCCGTAGCGCGCCGCCAGCGCCGGGGTCACAAACTGCCAGCTGATGCCCATCTTGGGTCGGGCAAAGTAACCCTTCTGGATGATCTGCTCAGCCACAGCCCGGGCCGTATTGACCGGGATGGCAAAGCCCAGCCCTTCAGCCACGGTACCGCTGCTGCTGGAGCGCACAATCATAGTGTTGATCCCAATTACCTCGCCCGCCAGATTGACCAGCGGTCCGCCCGAGTTGCCCTGATTGATCGCTGCATCCGTCTGGATGAGATCCTCAACCTGGTAGCCCTCACCTGTGTCAATGGATCGTCCGGTTGCGCTGACCACGCCCACCGTCACCGTGTTTTTGAAGTCCCCCAGCGGCGAGCCAATGGCGATCACCGATTCACCCGACTTGAGGACATCCGAATTGCCCAGCTTTACAATAGCCGGAACGCTGCCGTCCGTCTTCAACACCGCCAGGTCAGAAAACTGGTCCGACCCCACCAGCGTGGCGCTTTGCTCGCTGCCATCTGCCAGGATGACGCGAATAGCCTGCACATCTTCAATCACATGGTGATTGGTCAGAATATAGCCCTCATTGCTGATGAAGAAGCCGCTGCCGCTCACGGTTTGATCACCTGTCGGCCCAAAGAAGGTCATCTGCCCGGGAATGGTGCCCACCACAGTGACCACCGCCGGGCCAACCGCCTCAGCCGCCTGCGTAACCGAGGTCTGGTACTCCGTTGTATTGACGGATACAACCTGCGCCGGAGCGCTGCTGGCATCACTGAAAACCGTCTGGGGCGCATCGGCATTGGCGCGCAAGGCCTGATACACAGCCAGCCCGCCCACCACCACACCCCCCAGCGCCGAAACGCCCGCCAGGGCCACCATCAGCACCGCATAAATAATTCGTTTCCAGGACATAGTCACCTCACTATAATCGTGTTTATGGTTGATCTTATTCGACCCTATTATAGAAATCCCGCCTGTGAAAAAACCAAAGAAATCCTGAGAAAATGTTAAATCTGCCCTGATCCCCGGCTTTTTCTGGCTGCCCGAAAATCACCTCTGGCCATCTGCTTTAATGATATAGTTCAGTTGATTTGAGCTTTAAAAATTTTATCCAGCAAGACTTTTTTGTTTGACCAAGGTGAAATCATGTCCCCCTCAGATTCAACCCCAACCCCCGATATTCACTTCATGCATATCACGGCAAAGACAATGAACCAGATTTGTAAGCTGAGCGAAACCCTCTCGCCAGTTCAGCATCAGATGGTGGCGGATAATGTCTGGTCGATTGCCGAAGCCCATTTTTCCGAAAGCGCCTGGATGCGTGCCATCTATGCCGATGAAACCCCCATCGGCTTCATCATGACGCACACTGGCTCGGATTACGACGACGGCATTGACTGCCCCGGTGTCTTCCTCTGGCGCCTGATGATTGCTGCACCCTATCAAGGCCAGGGGTACGGTCGGCTGGCCCTGGAAAAATTGTTCCGGCATTTGAAAGCCATGGGCATTCCGGTGCTCTACACCAGTTGCGGGCAGGGCGAAGGCAGCCCGGAGGGTTTTTATCGCAAGTTGGGGTTTGTGCCCACCGGCGATTCCTATGATGATGAAATTGAGCTGGTTCTGCAGCTTGACCAATACAATCTGCCCTGATCCCCAGGCATAAAAAACGGGCTCTGTCACTTTAATGGACAGAGCCCGAAATATATCATCAGCCGAGCCTTAGCTCATTTTACCCAGCCAGCCCTTGCGTTCCATCCATTTTGCAATTTCCAGCACGGGCACAATGGTGATGGCTAAACCACCCACAATCAACCAGTCAGCCGCGGGCAGGGCGTAGGTGTTGAA
>JAGOFZ010000189.1 GCA_017996955.1 Longilinea sp. | reverse complement strand
GTTTTGCCAACTCCGGGTGGTCCGAGGACAACCACGTTGTGCGCTCGTTCGGCAAAGCTCATTCCGGCCAGCTCGCGTACCTGGCGGCGATCGATGGAGGGTTGGAAGTCGAAATCGAACTGCTCCAGGGTCTTGATCCAGGGGAAACGGGCCTGGCGCAACCGGGCTTCAATGCCCCGTTGGTAGCGGCCTTGCCACTCCGTCGCTAAAGCTTGAGAGAGGAAAGTTTTGTAATCAGCCTGCTGTTGGGCTGCCTGTTCGCAAACGGCGTCAATCTGGGCTTCCAGATGATCCAGCTTCAGTTTGGTGAGCAGGTTTTGCAGTTCCATCAGGTCAACTCCGCATAGACAGCCAGCGAGCGCTGTTCAACTTTCAGGGTGCTCTGCCACAGCTCGGCGTGATGTTCAGGGAGGGTACTCCAGCCTTCCCGCTGGCTCCGCAGCAGGTGGGTGGCCACCAGATTTTCGGATTGGTAGACCCGCAGTGTCCCATCCAGACTGATCCGTACCGCCACCCGCTGCCCGACCAGAGTTGCTGGGACACTGTAGCGATTGCCGCGCACATCAATATAGCTGTCTGCTGCCACGCGGCGGTATTCAAAGTAAGAGGTGTCATAACGGACCCGGGGCACGGCTCTCAAAGTTGGCGCTTCCCGCTCAAAGCGTTCAGCCACTATTTCCTTGAGTGTGCCATGCATTCTTTGGTCAGCTTCTTCTTTCAGCCAGCGTTCTGCCAACTGGTTCAGGTGTGCCCAGCTCTCGAACGTCCGGTAGCGAACAAAAAAGTTGCCTTTGATGTAACCGACCATCCGCTCGTCCTTGCCCTTCGTCCTGGCTCGATAGGGCTTGCAAGCGCGGGGCGTGAAATCGTAATGGCCTGCCAGATCCAAAAACCGCTCGTTGAATACGGGCCCAGACTGGTTCGTGTGGCTCAACACTGCACTTTTCTGGTTATCCACCAGCACTTCTTGCGGCACACCGCCAAAGTACTCAAAGCTGAGGATTAAGCCCTCGTAGGTGTGCTCGGCATCGGCACTTTCACAGCACCAAAAATGGAACCGGCGCGAGTACCCCAACTGGTTGACGATGAAATGCACTCTCACTGTCTGGCCGCCTATCTCTGTTACCACTTCCCCCCAATCGCTTTGCAGTTGTCTGCCTGGTTCTGTCTCAAACCGCACCGTCGCCCGGCTGGTTCGGCCCACTCGTTTCGGCTGGATGTATTGCCGCAGCACTGTATATCCCCCCGTGTAGCCTTCAGCCTGGATTTCCCGCAAGATCACGTTCGCATTCCAGACCCCTTGCTGCAGCAGTTGTTCGATTTTGGGCTTGTAGGCTTCCAGCTTGCTCCCCGCTGCTGGACGCTGGGGGGTTGGCGCTCCCTTCCGCTTCAATGCTCGGCTGACCGTCTTGGGATGTACTCCCAGTTCTGCGGCAATGTCCTTGATATATACGCCGCGTTGACTCAATGATTTGATCACAGCAAAATCCTCCTTCCGTAACATCTGTACCTCCTCTGTCTTTCGCACTGAGGTACATTTTAGTCGCGTTTCAGTGGACTTTCTGCGCGCGATTTATTGGACTATATCACCGACAATGACAGCTTTGGAGGCAGTGGCTTATTCACACAATGGGCAGCTCGTTTTTTCATCCACTTCGGAGTGTAACCTGCGTGTCCGGCAGGCCAATGATGGGTCTCTCATCCGTACCCTGGAGCCCCCCAGAATTTCGGATGAGATTGTGTCGTCTCCCGTTCGGGTTCCGGTAACCCGTTTGCTCAGTTCACCTGATGGGCAGTACCTGTTCGGCTCTGATGAATTTGGCACGCTGACGATTTGGAATCTGGCGGATGGGAGCCAGGTGCGCTTGAATACCGTTCCAACAGAGCAAGGGGGGTTATTCCGCTCGCCGCTGAGCATGGCGCTGTCACCGGATGGGCAGACGCTGGCTTTTGCCGACCTGGAATCGATTGTGCTATACAGCCCGGCCAGGCAGCAAATCCTGGCGATGATTCCAACACCTCAAAGCGGGGCCCAAGCGCCTTTCGACATAACTCCGGTTGCCTTCTCCCCTGACGGCAGCCTGCTGGTCGTGGGCGTTTCTGATGGCAGCCTCTATGTGCTTAATGCCCAAACATTGGAAATCATCCGGCGGTTCCAGGCGCATGATAATCCCGGCGACCTGCTGGCGCTGGCCTTTTCGCCAGACGGGCGCCTGCTGGCAACCAGCAGCCAGGATGGCACCATCCGGTTATGGGGCATCCGTTAGGGATGAGCCCAAACCGCAACCAACAGGAGTTTATAATCGATGACTGCATCAACCGATGAAAGAATCCAACGCTATTACTCGATTAATCCTAAACAGTTTTCAGTTCTAACGAGCTTAATAATGAGTCAGGAGCTTCCTGTGTGGGGAGAGCCTCCAGTGTTAAACCTGGAAATTGTTCTTCAAGCAAATGAAGAGAGTGGGAAAAGGTTGCTGCTAAAGTTTAAAGGTGTTAGAAGTTTGGTGGTGAGGCAGCCCGATTTCAGCGTTTTCAACGTATCTCTGATAGAGATTTCTTCTATTAAGAACATGCAATGGGAAACTGCTAAATATGCTGTTAAAGAATTAGAAGAACAGTCTATTTCATTTACCTGTCAAGAATTTGATTTTGTGCCTCTTTAGATAACGCGTTTTAGCACTTTACTGGGCTTCCCTGGGTAAAGTAGGGTAAGGCCAGCCGTCCCCCGTTGCACATCGAACCTGGAACGTGGAACCCTCTCCCCCCTACTTTGAGGGCTGGTGTTGCTGCCGCCGCCAGGCCCCCAGGATGACCAGTGCAACCCCAAAGATAATCATCACCCAGCCGCCGGCATTGTCAAAGGCCAGTTTGAAGTGGCGAACCGTTTGCGGGGCGCTGCCGCCGTCCAGTTGGACGATTTCTCCCCAGATCAGCAGGGGCGCCACCGAAAGGATGACGCCAATGACAATGATCAGCACCTGCAGGGCCACCAGCAGCGGTTTGCGGCGGCGGTCAATCTCCGGGTAATGCTCCAGCCGGACATTGTCCACCAGGCTCTGGGCAGCATCCCACTGCAGCCCGGTCTGATTGCAAACCCACAGCACCAGGTCATCTTCGCTGCCACGACGTCCCAGGCGGCTCAAAATTTCAGCGGTAACGGCTTCCCGCACAGCGGGGTCCAGGGTTGAGGGTTCCATCCTATGTCTCCTTCTCACTTACATGCGCCAGTTCTTCGCCCAGCGCCAGGCCGCTGCCGACCATCATCGCCACCCCCAGGGTCAAGGCGGTTGTAAAACCCGGGTCCAAGAACTGCCCCAGCCCAAGGGTCAGGGCCTGCCCAACAGTCAATTGAAGCTGGCGGGCCTGCATCACCAGGGTATAGAAGGGGTAGATCGACAGGATAATGCCGGCTGTCAGCGCCAGCCCGCCCAGCGCCAGGCGCGCCGGCGCCCGCCGGCGGCGGATCTTGCCCGCGTGTGAGACCCTGGCATCATTGATCAACGCCTGGGCCGCAGACCAGTCCAGCCCGGTTTCTTCACAAACCCACAGCACCAGGTTGTCTTCATCTGCATCCCGCCCCAGGCGGGCCACAATTTGCGGCATCAGGTCTTGCGGGGTGGGCATGGGCAGATGACCTGCGGGTTACACGTCCAGGTTGCGGACACTGCGGGCGTGCGTCTGGATGAAGCGGGTG
>JAGOFZ010000015.1 GCA_017996955.1 Longilinea sp. | reverse complement strand
TGACCCGCCCAATGTCTGCTTCCGATCAGGTGGGTTTCTACTTTGTCGCACCCCGTGCTGCAGGTTCCAACCCATTTGTCAACATCTCAGCTGATGAGCCATTGCTGCTGGGTGTTGCTGCCACCCACCTGGTCGAAGTAACCGCCAAAGGCAGCCTGTCTGCCTATACAGGTGGTGAAACCGGTTGGGCCAAAATGGAGGCTTTAGGTGAGGCCTCAGTTGGTGATTCCGTGATAGAAGTAGCCATTCCCTTCAAACTTTTTGGCGAGATGGAAACTGGCGATGACATCCGTTTGCTGACCGTTGCCCAGCCCGACAATCAATTCATTCCCACCGGTGGTCCTGCTCAGATAATTGTGCCCGAAATCGGCAATGCCACCGTAGTATTTGAGGTCGAAGACCCCGAAGGCGATGATAACGGCCCGGGCACTTACACTTATCCTACCGACGCCATCTTTGTTGGCAAGATGTTTGACCTCAAGAGTTTCCGGGTAGCCTATGACGAGAACAACATCATCTTCAAATTCTCATTCTATGGCGCTATTCCAAATCCCTGGGGCTCCCCCAACAACCTTGCGGTTCAAACCCTGGATGTCTATATTGACAAAGACCCCGGTGGCGGCACCGGCGCCCGCCTGCTGCTGCCTGGACGCAATGCTGCCCTTGAAGCGGGCAGCGGCTGGGATTATGCCGTTTGGGCCGAAGGCTGGACTCCCCAGATCCTGGCCCCCAACCCGGAAACGCTGGAGCCCATCCAGATTACCGAAGCACAATTCAAAATTATTGCTGATGCCGGTGCCAGAACTGTGACTTTGCGCGTGCCCAAGGACGTGTTTGGCGAAGGCGATCCGGCAACCTGGGGGTACACTGCGGTGGTCCTGGGGCAGGAAGGCTACCCTGCCTCGGGCGTCTGGCGTGTGCGTGATGTTGAGGCTGCCGTTGCCCAGTGGCGTTTTGGCGGTGCCCCTGCCGATACCAACCACACCCGTATCATCGATATGATCTGGCCGTCTGAGTCAGATATCACTCAGGCAGAAATGCTGAGCAATTATCCCCCCAGCACGACCAGTGCCGGCGAGTTAACCGCTGACGACTTTGCCCAGATTCGCTTGTTGTTAGCCAAATAATCCAACCCTGTTCGCCTTGTCGCTGCGGAGATCAAGCATCTCCGCAGCGACGGCCGCAAACGAAACAGTTTGCGTTGATTGAACAGGTTGTGCTATACTTATTACTTTGAGGGAGTTCCCCTTAAATTTGGACTAATTTAAGCAGAAGGAGCGCGAGATGACCGTGCATAACTTTGGCGCAAATACCGATGGCGCAAGCCCCTGGGAAGAATTTCAGCAATCGGTTCAGACCGATTTAGACGAAGCTCGCCGCAACTTACAGGAAGTCACATTGATGTACGAGCAGAGTCAGGCCGAACTGGCAAAGTTGACACAGCGTAACGCCGCAATCACCGCGCACCTTCAGCAAGTTCGTTCCCAGGTGGAAGCTACTTCGAAGGCCGACATTCAAAATGCATACAATGCCGCTCTCGAAGCCCAGCAGCGCCTCCTGGTGATGCGCGGCCAGATTGAGAAGCTCCAAAATGACCAGGAAACCCTCAAACGTTATGTCGCCTCGCTGGAGCGGGCCCACAAATTCCTCTCCGAAGGTCACCAGCCGCCGCGCTCAATGCGCGCCAAGGGCGGTGGCTCTGCCGTTCTTGAACTGGTGATCAATGCCCAGGAGCAAGAACGCCAGCGGCTTTCCCGCCAGATGCACGATGGCCCGGCTCAAGCCTTATCCAACTTCATCGTCCAGGCAGACATTGTCGCTCGTTTCTTTGAAGTGGACCTGAACCGCTCCAAAGAGGAACTTAACGCCCTCAAAACAACAGCCATGTCCACCTTCCAGAAGGTGCGCTTCTTCATCTCCGAGCTACGCCCCATGATGCTGGACGATTTGGGTGTGGTTCCCACCATCCGCCGCTACGCCGACACTCTCAAAGAACAGTCTGGTGCCGACATCAGCCTGAATGTAAAAGGCAACGAGCGTCGCTTTGAACCTTACATTGAAGTGATGATTTTCCGCTCCATGCAGGAGCTAATCGGTGGCGCTGTTCGCCACAATCAAGAACTACCCTATAAATTGCAGATCAATGCCCAAATGGTCATCGAAGACCGCCTGGTGCGTGTCTCTGTCAGTGATAACGGCAAAGGCATGCGCCCGGAGGACGAATCTGAGAGTGGTGTGGGCATCAAACTAATTCGTGAACGTGTTGAAATGGTTGGGGGATATATGGAAATTGATTCGAATGTTGGGCAGGGCAGTCGCATAACCTTCCAAATTCCGGTTGAACCGAACGCGCCCGAGCCTGAGCAGGAATTGCGGGCCATGTAGCACGCTTTATTCTTTATTTGGAGGCTGAGATTTTATGACGACTAAAACACTTGGAATTTTAACGGGGGGCGGCGATGTGCCGGGTTTGAATCCCTGCATCAAAGCTGTTGTCATGGGCGCCCTTGAACTGGGCTATCGGGTGATTGGCATTCGCCGCGGCTGGGGTGGTTTATTGCATTATGATCTAAACGAACCCTCTACTCACGACTACTACATTCGAGAGCTCAAACGCGAAGACGTCCGCACAATTGATCGCACTGGCGGCACATTTCTTCATACGTCTCGCACCAACCCCCAGCGCGTTGACCCCAAAGCCGTCCCCGATTTTCTTAAAAATTCAACCTGGGGAAAACCCGCTGAGGGCTCCTCAAATATTGATTACACCAGCCATGTCTTGAATGTCCTTGCCAATCTTGGCATTGATGTCTTAACCCCCATCGGCGGTGATGATACCTTGAGCTTTGCAGTTCGCCTCCACAAAGAAGGCTTTCCGGTTGTGGCCATCCCCAAAACCATGGATAATGACGTCTTTGGCACTGACTACTGCATCGGCTTCTCGACTGCAGTTACCCGCAGTGTTGATATCATCACCAACATGCGCACATCTGTGGGTTCACATGAGCGCATCGGAATCGTGGAACTGTTTGGCCGTAACTCAGGCGAGACCAGCCTCATCAGTGCCTACCTGGCTGATGTGGACCGGGCCGTTATCCCCGAAGTCCCCTGCGATGTAGGCCGTCTGGCGCGCTACCTGATCGACGACAAACGCGGCAAGCCATCCAACTATGCCATGGTCACCATCTCTGAAGGCGCCATCCTGGAAGGTGGCGAAGTGATTGAATCGGGCGAGGCTGATGCCTATGGTCACCGCAAACTGGGCGGTGTTGGAGTTGTTTTGTCTGAGGAAGTCAAACGCCTCACCGGGCAAAATATCATGTACCAGCAGTTAGGCTATATGATGCGCTCTGGCGCACCCGACTCGCTGGACCGCATGGTTGCCATGTCCTTTGGCAATCTTGCCATCCAACTCATTCGCCGGAATGAAACCGGTAAGATGGTTGGCTTGCATGGCGGCAAGTACACCACTGTCCCGGTTGAAATGGTTCTTGCCGGGCGCAAGCGTGTGGACGTCCCCAGCTATTATGATATCGAAACCTACCGCCCCAAAGTTCGTGACTTTATGGGCGTGCCCATGTTCTTAAGCTAGCCAAAAGGAGACAGAAATGATTGTAACAACCAAAAAACTATTTGAGGCCGCATATGGCCGTTATGCCATCGGCGCTTACAACATCAATAACATAGAACAAACCATGGGATTGTTCCGCGGCAACGTCGACAGCCAGGCCCCCTTCATTATTCAGATCAGCAAAGGCGCCCGCTCCTATACCGACAAACGCATGCTGGAAGCCATGATCCGAACCGCCAACGACATCTTCCCGGAAGCCATTTTTGCCGTCCATCTGGATCATGGTGATGAGGCCGCTTGCTACGATTGCATTGAGAGCGGATTTTACAGCTCCGTGATGATTGATGCCAGCCACGAAGATTTTGACACTAATATTGCCATTACCAAGCGCGTGGTCGATGCAGCCCATGCTCGCGGTATTGTAGTTGAAGCTGAGCTGGGTCAGTTGGGTGGGGTGGAAGAGCATGTCGCGGTTGACGAGGCCAATGCCAAGCTCACCGACCCGCAAACTGCGCGCGAATTTGTAGAACGCACCGGCTGCGATTCCCTTGCCGTTGCTATTGGCACCAGCCACGGCGCTTTCAAATTCTCGGGCAATCAGGCACTCCGTTTTGATGTCCTGGAACAAATCCAGCAGCAGTTGCCCAACTTCCCCCTTGTAATGCATGGCTCCAGTTCGGTTCCTCAGGAAGAAGTTGAGCGCATCAATGCCGCGGGCGGCATCCTCAAGGGCGCCAAGGGGGTAGATGATCGCCAGTTCTTGCGCGCTGCTCAACTTGGCGTCACCAAGATCAATATCGATACTGATGGTCGTCTGGTTTGGACGCGCGTTCACCGCGAATTCTTCCGTGACCATCCCGATGCGATTGACCTGCGCCCCATCGGTAAAATTTTCATGTCTGAATACGCCAATTTCATTGCGGACAAGAACCACAAACTTGGCAGCGCCGGCCAAATCCCCACTGTCAAACAACTGCTGGGTATCTAACTCAATCAGTCAAATCACTTTGCCTGGGGCGGACATTCAATGTCCGCCCCGGTGTTTATCAGAGCAAATCTCTGCCTTCTTCAGAAGAGACAATGACAAGAGATGAGGTTTCATGCCCAAACAAGATCAGGGTGTTACGCCCAATCGTTATGCAATTATTCCCCGCACATTAATCTTCCTGACCAGCGGCAGCGATATTTTGCTGCTCAAAGGCGCTCCAACCAAACACCTCTGGGCTAATCGCTATAACGGTATTGGCGGGCATGTTGAACCTGGAGAAGATTTATTTTTCGCTGCAAGGCGAGAATTAAATGAAGAAGCCGGCGTCCATGATGCAGATTTATGGCTCTGCGGCATTCTTATGGTTGATGTTGAACCCGATCGCGGCATTGGCATCTTCATTTTCCGGGGCGAAGTAGATAAAACCACTATTGAGCTTGTCCCCGGCTCTGAAGGCGAATTGGCCTGGGTATCGCAGGCTTCCCTCTCAAACCTGCCGCTGGTAGAAGACCTGCCGGTTATTCTACCGCGTGTACTGGCATCAATGCGCAGCACTCAGCCTTTCCTTGGGCGGTCTTTTTATACGGATGGAAAACTAAAGATCGAGTTCGGCGTTTGAGGCGTCGTCTTCGTCATTTCCACGCTCATAAAACACCAGCAGCGTGCTGCCGTATCGCCGTTGGTCAAACTCATTCAGATTCTTGAGGCTCATTGCCTCATATTCAACCGGGTCAATTTGAACGATGACCCAGGCCTCATCCGACAGCCAGTTTGGATGATCATCCACCAGCTTAATTGCTCGCTGCCACATCCCCTTATATTGGGGTGGAGCAATGTAGATGTAATCAAACGCCCTATCTGCCGCCTGTTGAAGCAGGCTGAACGCGTCTCCTTGGGTAACCTGGGCATGGCTCTGCAATCTGGTCGCTTCCAGGTTCGCTCGAATGGTCGTTATCGCAGCCCGGTTCAAGTCATTAATCCGTACAAAAGCCGCCCCGCGTGATAACGCCTCAATTCCAACCGCCCCGGTCCCGCCAAACAAATCCAACAGGCTCGCGTCAATAATATCGCCGCCCAGAATATTGAACAGCGCCTCTTTGACCCGGTCTGTAATCGGGCGTGTAATATCCCCTGGCACATCTTTCAGCCTGATGCCGCGTGCGGTTCCACCAATGACCCTTGGCGTAGACATGTTATTATGCCGCCTCCACGCTGTTACGAACCGCCATCAGGTTGCCGTGTGGGGCAATAATTGGCGTAACGCAACCCGTGCCGAGGATGAAGCGTTTCCCCTGGGTCTGCGCTTGCGCGGCACGCGCCTCTGCCCAGATTTGTTCTGGCGTCCCATAAGCCAGGGTTTCCCACTGCCGCAGTCCACCGCATACCAATCCCGGATATAAGGATAGAGCTTCTTTGAGTGAAGGCCAGGTATGCTGATCATGCCAGTTGAGAATTTGCACAGGGTAATCTGTGATCTGCTGGAACATAATCTGTTCCCCGTGAATATGCCCCATATTGAGCCACAGGGATTGCGCAGTTGCCAGTACGGGTAAGTCATACGCTCGCCCAAAGGTCATAAATTCCGCTTCGGTCAGCAGCCCGTATTGTGCATGTTGAACAGCATAAAAAATGCCGTCCATGCCGGTTTTCAGGGCTTCGGAAATAAAGTCAATCGTGGTTTGAGTGATGATCCGCAGTCCTGCGTGCACAGCCTCCGGGCATTGCCGCAGATGTACAATCAACTGTTCTTTTCCCGCCAGATTCTTTGCCTGCGCCAACGGGCTGAAGATGGTTTGCAATACGGGCGTATGCGGTTTAAACGCCCCCATAACCAGCTTCAAGCATTCTAGCTGCGCTTTTAAAGCACCTTCATGGGGTGATAACCGCCGCAGATTTTCCCAGTCTTCTGGCTTTTGAATGACCGGTGGCCCGTAGGCCCGTGTGCCCTCGGCGCTGCCTTGCCAGATATCCGCAGCACCCCAATCTTTTACACAGAATGAGGAAGCCGGCGTCACTTTGATTAAATCAAAGTCGTAGCTCTTCTGGAACGCTATGATGGCTGCGGCTAAACGCTCGGGCGCCTGATCATCTACCGGAAAATGCCGCCAGAGCGCAACGGGTGTCCGATCAGGTCGCCCGCCTCCTAAAAGCGTCTCCAGTCGCTGCCGATGAGTCTGCGTGCCTGATTTCGCCAAAGTGACTACCCCTCGCCTTTTAGCGTGTCTTCCATGATACGGATCATCTCGCTGTCTTCTTCTCGCTGCTTGGCTTGATACTGCTGCATATAATCTGATCGCCTTAACCGAAGCGCCAGTGGAGCCACAACCTTGAGATCGGACAGTGTCACCGTCTCCCGGTTATCCGCAGCAGCATATGCTTTTGCCGCCTCAAAAAGTGTGATCTCTGCCCGCAGCGAAGCAATCTGCAGCTTCTGAATCAGCGTAATGCCCGCCCTGGCAATCTGTTCCGGGATGGTCACTTTGGGAAGCAGTGATCGCGCTGCCTCAATTTCCATCCGTGCTTGCAGTGTTGCGGCCATAAACTGGGCTATTGAAGCGCGCGGATTCCGGCGGTGAGCCTGTGCGCGCAGATACGCCTCCAGGCGCTCTTCAGGCTTATTTAAGCCCGTTACAATCACCCGCAGGCCAAATCGATCCATAATTTGCGGGCGCAAGGCGCCTTCTTCTGGATTCATCGACCCGACTAAAATAAACCTCGACCGATAGGTGGCTGTAATGGGGCCTCGCCGAACGGTATAGGTACCCAGGGCGGCAGCATCTAAAATCGCATTGATGATTTCATTGGAGAGCAGATTAATCTCATCAATAAATAGAATGTTCCGGTCTGCCTGCGAAAGGATCCCGCGCTTTAACCGCATTCGATCATTCAGCGCCGCTCGCTCATCGACCCCGCCAATCACATCTTCTAGCCGGGCGTTCAAGGGGAGTTCAACCAGCCGTACCCGTTCAGTGCGGGTCAATTTTTCTCCCCGGGCGTACTTTTGCGCACAGTTGGGGCAGACCGCATCAATGCCACCCGCCTCAATATCTTCAGGCAGGCAGCCATAAAAGCAGGCGCTGCGCTCAGCGTCTGGCAGCAAATCGAGCAGGCTGCGAACCGCCGTTGTCTTGCCCGTGCCGCGTGGCCCAATCAGCGCAACCCCGCCCATTGCCGGATTGATGATTGCCAGCAGCAGCGCCAGCTTCATATCTTCCTGCCCAAGTAGCGCCAGAAATGGGTAGGGTAGGGGTTCAGCCAGTCCCAGGTCTTCCTGAGGTGCGTTGGTGTTGAAATTCCTGCCTGAGACTAGATCCACCAACTCCTTTAATGACCTGACGGAAGAAACCGTCTGGCTGTCTTTGGGGGATTCAGCGCGTTGTGGCACAGGTAAATTGGCGTCCATAGAGTCACTTGCTGACATCATTATACGTCCAATATCGGTTCGCAAGGAAATTCCATAACAACACAATCAAAATGGCGATTGCCAGCGTTAAATTGTGCCCCAGAAACGCCGCGCTGAGCGGCAAGGGCAACGCCAGTTTTTCAAACAGGCTGATTAATGGGATTTCAAGAATGGCAAACAGTCCAGCTCGGATGCCTAACCCAACCAGGCTGACCAATAAAAACTGCACCATCTGGCGCGCAAGTGGTTTGCTGCGCGAATCCGGGTAGGTCCAGTACCGGTTCCAGAGAAAATTGCTGATCACTGCAGCTATAAACGAAATTGCACTGGCCACAATCGCCCGCATACCCAGCCAGATAAGCAGGTTGAAGATACCAAAATCAATCACTGCGCCAATGGTGCCAACAACAGCAAAACGCAAAAACCGGGTTCGTTCACGCTCGTTGGTGAGGATCATGCCAGCCCCATTTTTTGAACAAAGTATGGGATTGTACGTGTAATGCCTTCTTCCAGCGAGATGGTGGGCTGCCAGCCGAGAATTTGCTGCGCCCGGGTAATATCGGGGCGCCTTCTCTGGGGATCATCCCCCAGACGCTGTTCAGGAATGAACTTGATCGATGTCGGGTTGTTCGTCAAGCGGTTAATAGTTCGCGCAAACTCCAGAATGCTGATTTCAGCCGGGTTACCGATATTGACTGGCATGTCTTCGCTGGATAAAAGCAACTTGTAAATTCCCGCCACCAAATCGCTGACATAACAAAAGCTGCGAGTTTGCTCCCCGTCGCCATAAACTGTCAATGCTTCTTTTTGTAACGCTTGTTGTATAAAGTTAGGTACCACGCGCCCATCATCCAGCCGCATCCGCGGCCCATAAGTGTTGAAGATGCGAACAATCCGGGTGTCTAAACCGTGATACCGATGGTAAGCCATGGTGAGTGCTTCGGCAAACCGCTTGGCTTCATCATACACAGATCGAACCCCAATGGGGTCCGCATGTCCCCAGTAAGTTTCTTTTTGGGGATGTTCCAGCGGGTCGCCGTAAATTTCACTGGTTGATGCCAGTAAATAGCGCGCACCGTGTGCTTTGGCGACTCCCAACGTATTATGCGTTCCCAGCGCTCCGGCTTTCATGGTTTGGATGGGAAGATTCGTATAGCCATAAGGCGAGGCCGGGTTGGGGCTTGCCGGAGATGCAAAATGCAATACAGCGTCTACTTTTTGCGGCACAAAGATAAAATTCGCTACGTCGTGCCGGATGAAACTGAATCGGGGGTGCCCGGCAAGGTGCGCCAGATTGTCCGGACTGCCAGTGATGAAATTATCCATCCCGATGACGGTATGTCCCTGCTCAATCAAATAATCGCACAAATGCGAACCCAAAAAACCCGCGGCCCCAGTAATCAATACAATCATATTAAGCCCTCAATCCTTCAGAATTATTTCCAATCAATTCGATCAATAAGACCATCTCCGGTTACCTGCCGGATTATATCCGTGCCGTGCTCGTAGAGATATAAATTACCCTGATAGATAAATGCCAGCCAGAGCGGCTCATCACCTGTCGCTGGCGCCCAGACCACCTGTTGCGGCTCCAATCCCGACATCCCCTCAGGTGGATAGATCAATTTTTGATTGGACCCATCGCGATCCATCAACATCAATTGATACCGGCTGGTATCGCTCTGCTCTGGTAGAATCGCCTTCAGATAAGCTACCAGATAACGATCCCCCGGCAGCGTATCAGGCGATGCTGTCGGATAGGCAAACATGCCCGTTTGCGATACTACTGGGAACGCTGCGCCGTTTTCCAGTACGATCGCGCTCAAGTTAAACAGAGGCGATGCTTCTGGGTTTGCCAGCCCTGACATTGGGATGTGGGCGGACGAATACAAAATTTGTTGATCCGGTGCCCAGCTGATGCCCGGAGCCCATGCCCAGTCACCGCCTGTTTGCAGTGGCAGTAGGTCAAGCAGGGTGCTTGTTGCTCCACTTTCAAGATCAACCACCCCCACACTGTCAGGCCGTGAGTAGGCTACCTGCGTGCCGTCCGGCGATATCGCAAAATTCATCCCCCACCAACCGTAAATTCCCCCGGAGTTGGCTTCCATAATTTCTTCGTCGCGAATATAGGCGTTTTCCGAGAACCGAATCCGGCGTAAATCATTATTGGCCTGCCAGCCAGGTGCTGTAGCCCTTGGCTCAACGGTGGAGTAAAGCACCATCAGCATATCCGATGGTATCCAGGCCGCAAAATGAATGATATTCTCGGCATCCAGGCTGAAAGGCTCGGGCTCGTCGTCTGTAATCCGCACTACCCATAAGGTGTTGATGCTTTTTTCTTCGCCCTCGCTTTTCCGTGTATAGAGCAGCCATTCCCCTGTCGGCGACAATGCAAATACCCGGCCATCCAGGTCCCCAGTTGTAACGATTGGACGGCGTTCACCGGTTGTGCTGCTCATCACCCAGGCATTGCCGGCTGTCAGGTAAGCAATCACACCGGGGATACTGATTGGTGTAAAGGGGGACTGTACCCCAATCATCACAATTTCTGGTCTGGCCTCATTGAGCGTTACCACCTTGAATACAGTTCGCGAGGTCTCAATGCCATTTTCAAACACTCGTCGATAAGTAATCTCTTGCAGCCCATTTTCGCCAAGTTGAATCAGCATCGTGCGCCTGTCAGGTAATGACTCATTTGGAACAGTTTGCTGTTCAAACGGTACAATAGCCTGTTCAATCTCGTATTCTTCACGAATTCTTACCACGGTAATGGTTGTCGGTTCAGCAATAATGGTATAGCTTGGGGGCTCCACCCGGTCTAATGTGTCCAGGATGATGTCGTTGTTCTCTAACGTGTCAGCAACAGTGGTACCCGCCGGTGTGTTAGCCTCAATGACCTCCCCATCCACCTGAATAGAAACCGCAACCATCCCCGAATTGGTAAGGGCTAGCGGCGTACAGGCAGCCAGTAATAATAAAAGTAATAACCAGCCGGTAATTTTAGCGTTTTTGGGTTGTGGGTGACAATTCATCATACAGCAGGTATAATTGAACTCTATTAAAAATTTGACCTTCAAGATTGTATATTATAGCATGACTGACGCATCACCCGAATCGACATTGCCATTATCTCTCGAGGCCTGCCTGGAGGCGATTCTATTCGTCGCCGCCAGCCCGGTTCCGGTTGCTCAGCTTGCCCAGGCGCTCGGCAGGCCATTAGAAGCGGTTGAACAAGCCATCGCGAATCTGGAAGTTCAGCTAGCTCAGGGGCGTGGAATCAGCCTTCAACGTCACGAGGGCAAAATCCAGATCACCACGGCCCCCATGCTGGCCTCGATTGTTGAGAATTTTCTGGGCCTGGAGGCAACTGCACGCCTCAGCCGGGCAGCGTTGGAAACTCTGGCAATCATTGCTTATCGCCAGCCCGTCACTCGCCCCGGCATTGATGCCATTCGCGGCGTCAACAGCGATGGCGTTTTGAAAAGCCTGTTAAGTAAAGGCCTGGTTCAAGAGATGGGCCGCGCCGAAGGCCCAGGCCGCCCAATCCTCTACGGCACCACCACTGAGTTCTTGCAGCATTTCGGATTGTCATCGTTAGGTCAGATGCCGCCCTACGAACTCCCCGAAACACCTGATGAAGAGCGTAATGTTATCTTAAAGGACTGATCTCAATGGAAGAACGACTGCAAAAAATCTTGGCTCGTTTTGGCTATGGCTCTCGCCGCGCCTCTGAAACCCTCATTATCGCCGGCCGCGTTAGCGTTAATGGCAAAATTGCCACCCTGGGCGCTAAAGCCGATCTGCAAAACGATGAAATTATTGTGGATGGTCGCAAATTACCTAAGACCGAAGTGCAGATGGTGTACGTCATGCTGCACAAACCCCGTGGTGTGCTCTCAGATTCGGGCGCCGAGGATGAACGCAAAACGGTGCGTGACCTGATACCTGTGCCTGGACACCTCTTTACCGTGGGTCGCTTGGACTTGGACAGCGAAGGCTTGATTTTGTTGACCAACGATGGTGAACTGGCGAACCGCCTGACCCATCCGCGTTATGGTCACGAAAAAGAATATCGGGTGCTGGTAGAGGAACGTCCGGATGACCGCCAGTTGGCTGCCTTGCGTCACGGGGTTGTTCTTGAAGACGGACACCGCACCGCCCCTGCCGATGTGCGCATCGAAAATACCGCCGGGAAAAACATTTGGCTGCGCATCACCCTGCGAGAAGGCCGTAAACGCCAGATCCGCGAGATGGGTATCCGCATCGGACTCCCCGTTCTGCGGATTGTGCGCATCCGAATTGGCACCTTGCTCCTCGGTGATCTTAAACCCGGCGAATGGCGCTATCTCACCGCCTATGAAATCCGCCGCTTAAGTGCCACAGCCAATCCCGAACCCACCCACAAAAAATACCCACCCCGAAAAGTAGCCTGAAATAAAATACCGGACCTTCTTGTCAAGGCCCGGTATTTTTTATCAACCAGTGCTCTGTTTTACGGCAATTCTTCTTCCAGCCAGGTCTGCGTATCTGCCGGGAAATTGACTTCTTTAGCCTTGCGCCGAATAAAGTCCTTTAATTTTGCCACCGGCATAGCCACCAGTGGGGTTTCCTGGCTTTGAACCTCAGCCTTGGCATTGGTGAAGATAAGCGCAAGCTGCGCCTCGGGCCGCCGCGGGTCGTCCCCTGCCAGGTCGTGCAGGTACTTATTAACATCTTGCAGCGTTATCTTGGCATCTCGGTCGGGGCGTCCCAGGCCCTCTTGCCCAAACACCTTGAGATGCCAGTTGCCGCCTCGGTGCGACCAGCGGTCTTTAGCCGCGTCATACTCAATTTTCCCGGCCTGAGAATATGGCGCCAGCACCCAGACCCCCGCCGGACCAACCAGCAGGTGCGGAACTGGCGTACAGTAGTGGTAAATAATATAGCGCTCATCCAGGCCTTTGAGTTCGTCATTCAGAATTTCATCGGCGCGCGGTGATTTGCCCCAGCGGTTGCCGTAAAAAATACCCACCTGAGAGAGTAAAAAGCCCAGCAGCAGTGCCCCAAAAGAGATGATGATTTGCTCAGGGTTGGTAAACGATACAATCAACCCGATAACCAGGATGACCAGCGAAGCCAGGGAGGTATACTGCGCAACCTTTTGATTGCGCTTTACCATTTTTTCGTCCATAACGATGCGCATGTAGTTATTCCTTCTGCCCGGAGGCGTTTTGAGTGATCAGCGCATCAATCTGCGCCAGTTGTTCTTGAATGGCTGTGCGCATCGCGCCCAGCAAATCAGCCTGAACGGCTTCGCGAGCCGCCCGAATGGCGCTGACCAGCGCCCGGGCATCAGAACGCCCGTGCCCCACAAATACCAATCCATTCACACCCAGCAGAGGCGCCGCTCCCACTTCAGCCGGATCCATGACTTTTTTCAAATTCATGAGATACGGCTTGGCCATTGCCCCAGCCAGTTTTGCGGGCAAAGAGGCCGTCAACTGCTCTTTCATCATCTCCAGCAAGAACTTTGCCACGGCTTCGCTGCTTTTCAGAAACACATTGCCCGTAAATCCGTCGGTGATGACCACGTCGGCCATCCCGCCATAAACCTCTTTGCCTTCCAGGTTGCCCACAAAATTCAGGCCGCTCTGCTCCAGCAAGGGGTAAGTATCTCGCACAAGCTGGTTGCCCTTGCCTGCTTCTTCCCCATTGGAAAGCAGCCCAATGCGCGGATTTTCGATTTTCAAAATCCGCCTGGCATAAACGCTGCCCAGAACCGCAAACTGTAAAAGAAACTCAGGGCGGCAATCAGAGTTGGCGCCGATATCGGTGATCACGGCCCGTCCGCCTCGCACTGGGAAAAGTGCCGACAGCGCTGGGCGCAGCACGCCATCTAAAAACCGTAGTGTGCGGTACGCGTTGAACATAGCCCCGCCGGTATTGCCCGCGGTGACGAATGCGCTGGCCTCTCCTTTCTTGACCAGTTCCAAGCCCACAGCCATCGAGTTCCGTGGCTTGCGTCGGGCGGCGTCAACAGGTTTTTCGCCCATTTCCAGGACGTCCGGGGCATCCACGATTCTCACCGGGTAGCCGCCAGTATTTAATTGACGCAGGCCGTCTGCCAGCATGGCTTCTTTGCCAACCAGCAAAATCTCCTCACCGTACAGGCGGGCCGCCTCAACGGCTGCCTGTAATTCCGGCTGCGGATAATGATCACTTCCCATTGCATCTAGCACAATTGCCATAATTGCTCCTCATTTTGCTTGACAATGTATCAGAGCCGATTATAATACGGCTTGCACACGCGCTGGTGCTGGAACTGGCAGACAGGCATGGTTGAGGGCCATGTGGAGAGATCCGTGGAGGTTCAAGTCCTCTCCAGCGCACTGCAAAAAAGCCGCTCAAAGCGGCTTTTTCTGTTTTTAAAGGTTCCGGGCAACAATATACTGCGCCAAGTCTTCCAGTGCAGCTTTGCTGGCAGAGTTTGGCGCAGTCTGCAAACATTCCATCGCGCGGCTGACATAGTTCGAGGCCTCTGCCATTGCGCGCGTTATTGCATCGCTCTTACAGATAGCTTCTACCAATCGGTTAATCTCGGCTTCTTCTTGTACGCAACGCCCATTCAATATATCGGCTGCAGCCGGGTCTTGCGGGTTGGATTCGGCATACAGGATCGCCGGAAGCGTCACCAATCCCTGACGAAGATCACTGCCAACTGGTTTGCCCAGCGTTGCTTCATCGGCCGTAAAGTCCAAAACATCGTCAACAAGCTGAAAAGCAATGCCAATCTCGTACCCATACTGCTTCATAGCTTCGGAAATTTTTCCATCCACCGGGCTGATCAATGCTGCGGCATAAGCTGATGTCTCAAACAGCGATCCTGTTTTGGCGTAGATACGTTGATAATAATTTTCTCGACTTGCCTGGCAACGGCTGGTAAACAATTGAGAGATTTCACCGTTGACGATGATCGTCAATGTACGCGCAAAAACCTTCATAACCTCAATTGAGTCCGTCTCTGCGGCCAGCCGGGCCGCAATCGAAAAGAGAAAATCACCCGTTAATACAGTCGCTCCAGGTGACCATTGCGCATTCAACGTTGGCGAGCCACGTCGCAGCAGCGAGCCGTCAATCAGGTCATCGTGAACCAGTGTGGCAGTGTGCAGCATTTCAATGGATGCAGCCAGCGTGATACACTGATCATGAGGCGCACCCAGCATATGACCAATCAGCATCGTGACCGCCGGACGAACGCGTTTCCCGCCGGACTGCAGCAAATGATTAAACGCCGCCTGCAGATCAGGGTGATACCCATGCGCCTGCGTGCGCAGCAATGCTTCCACTTCAGCAAGGTCTTCTTGAACCAGAGATAAGAATTGGGCCGATTTACGCAACAAAAGCTCTCCATCTAAACAGCCGGTCTGCATTGATGCTGGTCGTTTCGGCAACCGTTGCCACTGGAACCGCTTTGAGATCGGCAATTTTTTGGGCAATCAAGGGGATATAGGCAGGTTCATTGCGCTGTCCGCGGTGCGGGTGGGGCGTCAAATAGGGCGCATCTGTTTCCAAAAGCAATCTTTCTAATGGCAAAACCCGAACAACGTCATGACGGTCAAGCGCATTTTTGAAAGTCACAGGCCCATTGATGCCGATATAAAATCCAGTCTCGATCAGGGCACAGGCAGTTTCAGCGGGGCCTTCATACGAGTGTAACACACCATAAGCTGCTTCGAATGGCGCCTGTTGTTGGCGGCGATCAACCTCCCAGCTTTGTAAGACCGCCCACATATCGCCAAGGGATTGGCGACTGTGCAGAACCACGGGCAGGTCACATGCTTTTGCCAATGCAAGCTGAGCTTCAAACGCAGCCAGCTGTTTGGCGCGTGGGCAGCGATCGCGATAATAATCCAACCCAATCTCTCCAACGGCAACCACGCGAGGGTGTTTTGCCATCTGTTCCAACTCGTCAAACCAGGCTTTATCCCAGCCAGCCGCATCATTGGGGTGCACACCCACCGCTGCAAAGATTGCATCATGCTGCTCCGCCAGCCTGATCGCTGCTCGACTGCTTTCCAGGTCTATTCCTGGCACCATAATCCGGTCAACACCCGCCGATTGGGCGCGTTCCAATACTGCAGTAATATCCTCTTGAAATAAGTTAAGGTTCAGGTGACAGTGTGTGTCGGTAAGCACAGATCAGGCCAACCCTGCAATCTTCATACCGTCTTTTAGAATGGCCTGAACGGCTTCTTTGTGGGTTGTCTCGCAGTAAACGCGCATAATCGGTTCTGTTCCCGAGAAGCGAATCAGCACCCATCCGCCATCTTCCAGCGAGAATTTATAGCCATCCATTGTGTTCAGACCGGTGACCTTTAACCCGCCAATGGTTTCTGGCTTGGCGCTCAAGATCATATCTTCGCGTGCCTTGCGGTCTCCGCTGAAGGAGGTGTCAATGCGGTCGTAGTAATGCGCCCCAACCTTGCTGTACAACAGGTCAATTAACTCCGATGGTTTAAGCTTTAGCTTGACCATCATATCCAGAATAAACAAACCCGCCAGAATACCATCGCGCTCTGGCACATTATCTCTAAAAGCAAAGCCACCCGATTCTTCGCCACCCATCATCGCCTGGGTTTCAATCATCATGGGTGCAACATATTTAAAACCAACGCCGGTTTCATAAATCGGTATATCATAAATCTTGCCCAGCTTTTCCAGCATGCTGGTCGTTGATAAGGTCTTGACGATTGGGCCGCGCTCACCGCGCACTTCCAGCATATACAGTGCCAGTAGAGCATAAACCTGGAGCTGGTTAATAAACCGCCCCTGTTCGTCTCCAACGCCAACCCGGTCAGCATCGCCATCGGTGATGAGCAGCACATCCGCTCCCAGATCTACCGTGGTTTGCAAACCCACATTAATGTTCGGCTGAATCGGTTCTGGGCGTTTCATCTCAGGGAAAATGGGATTGCGCGTGTTATGAATTTCGGTAACTTTGGTCGTGCCACCCGCAAGCAGGTGCGAGAACCAGCCCGCCCCATTCCCCCACATCGCATCCACCACGATATTCAACCCCGCATCGCGGATGGGCTGCAAATCAATCAAGTCTGCCAGATGCTCAATATAGGCCGGCGCCGGATCGAATCGCACCAGCCGCCCGGCAGCTTCAGCCTCGGCAGCCTTCATTCGACGCACACCTGCTACCGAATCAGGGATCAGGCTTTCAATTTCATTCAAACCTTCCGGTGAAATTGCTCCACCGTTCTCGTCTCGTACCTTGAAACCATTATCAGTCGGCGGATTATGTGACGCCGTGATATTGATAGCCCCGGCCGCCTTGCGATTAACCACTGAGAACGCAATCACAGGGGTTGGGGTAGCTCCATTGGTCAGGTACACTCGCAGACCGTTGCCGGCCAGTACTTCGGCCACGGCCAGCGCAAAATTCTCTGAATGAAAACGCTTATCATGCCCGACGATGAACCATTGATCCTTTTTCCCGTGGCGCAGCATGTAATCTGCAAAACCCTGAGTGCAGCGGCGCACATTATCAAACGTATAATCTTCAGCAATGACACCACGCCAGCCATCAGTGCCAAAACGAATGGGGGTACTCATACCGGCCTCCCTAAAATGAATGGATATTTGACAAACTGATGTTATTATATCAGGATTGAAGATGCACTGATAGGTGCTATAATCCAAGGTTACACAACGCTGCGGGGGAGCAGCCCAGGAGACCTTATGACGCAACCCAACCCC
>JAGOFZ010000188.1 GCA_017996955.1 Longilinea sp. | reverse complement strand
TCCGGGTTGGTATCAATATTTGGGCGGTAGGCCAGGCATAAATCACAGCGATAGCCGCAGCGGGTCAAGATAGGTTCCATCATCTAACCTTGGGCCAGTGAACAGGGATCAAAATGGTAGGATGCCTCAATCAAAGCAAGCAAAGCATCCCAGGGTGCAGCCTCGTAATTATAAATCGGCAGGTGACGCATTGCCAGTTGATCTCCCACCAGCAGCCCCTGACGGTCTGGCAGGAATGCCCCGTGTGCAAAAACCACCCGGATATGGTCTGACAGAATGCGAATCTGGCAAATGCCCGCCTTCACGGGGCCGCCCCGTGCCGCATCAAAATAGACCGCGCCATTTTTTCGAAGCACCTCGGTGGCCTGGGGCGCAGACTGCGCCACCAGGTTGCGGACTTCACCTGCAATTTCCAGCAGGTGTTCCGGCACATAACTAAAATGCTCCAGAAATATACGCTCAGTCAGCATGGTTGCAGGCTTTATCGGCAGGGGTAATCCCCATTGTAGAGCGTCAGTTCATCCCCCTTAACCTTGAGCCAGATCCCCAGCGTTTCGCCAATGGGCGTGCGGTAAAACTGCGCTTGAATGGTCACCCGGCCTTGTGGCCCTGAGACGCGCGTGGAAAAACTGCCCTGCCGCACCCCGCCCCCGCTTTCAAAGAAACCTGTCCAGGCAAAGAACCCGGGTGTCACCGGCTCCCCGGTCACGTTGACAACCTGCCGATTGCTTTCAACCATTTGCATCACGCAGGCATATTCAGGGGTGGTCTTAATCGAAAACCCAAAGATGAACAGCATAAAGACAGGGAAAATGGCCCCCGTAACGAGCGCCACCCCAATTTTCCAGAGCCGCTTCAGGTCAATTCGCGGCAGAATACCCTGAGGTTCAAGATTATCCATAAAAAGCTCCAGCAATCATAGAATGAGTTCTGATTTGATTATAGGATGATTATCGCGCAGGTCAAGCGCTTTTAACTCCCCTCTATATAAATTGGGCCTCGGTCCGGGAAGCGGTATAATTGACCCATCAGGAGACCCTTTTCCCTATGTTTAATCGCTCCCTCAAAACAGCCAGCTTCCTCTTGATTGGCATTGGAGTCTTGCTGCTGGTGCTGAATATTCTACTGGACGGCACATTGAACATCGCCTTGCCGCTGGTCTTTCTCATGTTGGGTGGCATCCTCTTTATGATGGTTTATGCGGCGCGCCCCAAATGGGCCGGATCGTCCATCCTCTATATACCCGGCTCGCTGCTGCTGGCCTTTGGGTTGGTCTTCCTGCTCAACGTGGTGACCAAAGATTGGGCCTCCTGGGCTTATGCCTGGCTGCTGCTGCTGGCTGGCATTGGGGTGGGCATGGTGCTGGCCTACCAACATCAGACCTGGCCGCCGCTGGTCAACCTGATTGGCTGGGGGCTGGCCATTGCCGGTGTGACCTTTTTTGCCGTTTTTGGCGCCATTGCTGGCGGGGTGTTTATTCAGGTGATGGCGCCCATCCTCATTGTTCTGGGGGGCGTCATTTTGCGCTGGCTGCATCCCGAAAGAATCCTGCCGGAGCACCTGCTCAAGCGCCTGGGTGCCCAGCCGCTCTCAGATGCTGAAGCCCCCGCGTCCGCAGCCGAAACCGCCTCCTTGGTTGAACCCCTGTCCACCCGCGAACTGGAAGTCCTCCACCTGGTGGATCAAGGCTTATCCAATCAAGAAATTGCTGCCCAACTGCACATTGCCGCCAGTACCGTCAAAACCCACATTAATAATATTTACGGCAAACTCGGCGTGCAGACCCGTGTTCAGGCCCTCAACCGGGCGCGTGAGTTAGGCCTGCTCAACGCCTGATGCTTGCCCGCTGAACTTCAGGCGCAGACCCCTGCGCCTGTTTTTATTTTTCCACCCCCTCCATCCACCCGCATTCCACCCTTTGGCAGATGTCACTCCACCCGCTCAACGGGTATACAGGAAGTGCAATTGCAAATTCTCTGCCACAGGAAGCAACCATGGAAACCGATTTATCTGATAAAACCTTTGTCGTCACCGGTGCCACCTCCGGCATCGGCTTTGCGGTGGCCTCGGCTCTAAGCGCCCGGGGCGCGGCGGTGATTGGGGTAGGCCGCTCAACCGAGCGCTGCCGCCTGGCCGCTCACCAGTTACGCTCCCTCAATCCCAAATCCCAGGTGGATTACCTTTCCGCCGATTTGAGCATTCAAAGTGAGGTCCGGCGCCTCGCCGGGCAGATTCAGACCTTGCTGGCCGCCCGGGACAAAACTGCACTGGATGGCCTGCTGAATAATGCCGGTACCTATGCTTACTGGCTGACGTTAACGCCCGATGGTGTGGAATTGCAGTGGGCGGTCAATCATCTGGCTCCATTTCTGCTGACTTGCCAGCTGCTGCCCTTGCTTCAGGCCGCTCCCTGCGCCCGGGTGGTTACCGTAAGCTCCGCCTCTCATTATGGTGCCCGCATCAATTGGTCCGATCCGCAGCTCCGCCGCCGCTATGACGGACTGCAGGCCTACGGCAATACCAAGTTGGCTAACGTACTTTTCACCCAGGCGCTCAACCAGCGTTTGGGCACCGCATCCACTGTCCGGGCATTTGCCGCTGACCCCGGCCTGGTGAAAACCGATATTGCGCTCAAAGGCACACCGCCCATCGTGAACTGGTTCTGGAAGATTCGCCGCTCTGGCGGTATCTCGCCGGCTGAGACAGCGGTTGGCATCGTCTTTCTCCTGACCGAGCCCGGCATTCAATATTCTCCCGCCTGTTACTGGAAACACAGCCATCCCCGGCGGCCTAGCCGCCCCGCGCGTGATCTAGCCTCGGCAAATCGCCTGTGGGCTTTATCCGAAAAAATGTGTGGTTTTCATTTAGAGGTGAATCATGACACAGTTTGCTGATCGTTCTGCCCACCGGAGTTATGTCGCCATCACCGGGGCAGGGGGTGGCCTGGGCAAGGCTTTTGCCGTTGAGTGTGCCAGCCGCGGCTGGGACCTGTTCCTTACGGACCTGTCACCTGCGCCGTTGGAACAGTTAGCCGTCAGCCTGCATAATGCGTATAGCATTGATGTTGTCGTTTATCCCTGCGATCTGACCGACGCTGTTGCCCGCACGAACCTTTTTGAAACGATCCGTTCCACCGGGCTGCGCTTCTGGGCGCTCATCAATGTTGCCGGCCTGGACTACGAAGGCCTCTTTTACCAGCAGACCAGCCAGCAAATCCGCACCATCATCCGTCTTAACATTGAAGGCACGCTGGACATGATCCATTCCCTGCTGGAATACCGTGATCCGCTCCAGGTCTTTCGCATCATCAATGTTGCCAGCCTGGCTGCCTTTTACCCCATGCCGGTTAAGGCCACTTATGCCGCCTCTAAGCGCTTCCTGCTCGATTTCTCGCGAGCCCTGCGCCAGGAAGTCCGCGGCCTGGGGGCTACGGTCACGGTGCTCTGTCCGGCGGGCATGCCAACCACTTCAGCTTGCATTCAGGCCATCCGAGCCCAGGGCTGGATGGGTCAAATCACCACCTGTGATGTAGGCCGGGTAGCCAATCAGACGCTGAACGCTGCTCTGGCAGGGCGAGGATTGGTCATCCCCGGTTTGATCAACCGGATGCTCCAAACCCTGGGTGCCCTGGTGCCGGCCCCGTTGGTAGCTGCCCTGATTGGCAGCCGCTGGAAATCAGCTCACCAGAAGCGCGCGCTTGACCAACGCCTGGCAGAAAGCTAGACCACGATACCGCCGGTTACAATAAACTTGAGGCGCCCTC
>JAGOFZ010000187.1 GCA_017996955.1 Longilinea sp. | reverse complement strand
GGATCGTGATGCTGCTGTGCGGGCTGGCCGCCGGCCTTGTCGGCGCAATCGCCATCATCCGCCAGCACGAGCGGTCCTGGCTGGTCTGGTTGACGGTGCTGGCGAGGGCGCTGGTGGTGGTATTTCTCCTGGGAGAGTTCCTGATCCCTCATTAGAGACCCCTGGGTGAATGTGGGCGCGTTTTAATTTGAGGGGCATTGATAGCCGCGGTATGGGGCATCACCCCCAAAGAACAGTTGGTATATTTACAGATAATGATCCACTGCTTTACAGCCCGCTTATGGAGCGAAAATGGACGATTCACTTAGGAAATTAATCAAATTTGTTCTGGTAATTATCAGCGGGGTACTGGCTCTGGTTGCCGGTCTGTTTATAACAACCACACTGGTCCTGACCTGGAGTTCGGCCAAGGATTACCTCACCTGGAAGGATAAAACCACGCCTTTGCCGCATGAAGTGGTAGAAGACCTTTGCCAAAAATTTGAACTTACCGAAACAGACGAAAGATGTCAGGAAGGGGCTACCATTTACGCTCCAGAATTCTTTGATGTAATCAAAGATGCCTTTACCCCTCTTCAGGATCGGGTTCCTGGATATGACGATGTAGAAAGCAAGTTAAGCGAATATAAATATAACCAGGAGCCTGTAACAATAGTATCGGATGGAACAAGGTATTTCAGGTGTATGTATGATCTCAATGGGGATCGCGTTTTCCCAATAATCGTTTTTTTCTATGAAAATGGGAACGTATGGAGAATAATAGCAGACATATCCGATTAGGTTCAAGCTCTTATAAACCCAAAGCCGCCCCCGGCTTTTAGAGCACCGCGGTTATAATATCCCAAAGCCCATCCTGATAGCTATCGCAATTTTCCGATAGGTTTTGACAGCCTTGCCCGTCTATCATCGGGCCTATAAGCTCGACATTCCTGCCCTGGAGGCATTCCCCTTATGTTGAAACATCCGTTGCGTTTTCTGCCAGTTGCCCTGGCACTGGCCTGGGCCGTGGACCTGTTCTTCTGGAACAAGCCGCTGGGCCTGTCCTTCACCCTGTGGACGCTGCTGATCCTCGGCGGCGGCTTCTATTTGATCCACGCGGAAGGGCGGCGCATTCACTGGTCTGGCTGGGTGCTGGGCGCGCTGGCGCTGGCCCTTTCGGCCGCGCCGCTGCTGCGCCTGGAAGAACTGACCCGCTTCCTCAACGTCTTTCTGACGCTGCTGGCGCTGGGCCTCAGCATCCTGACTGCCCGCACCGGCCACTGGCTCTACTACCGCCTGGTAGATTGGCTCACCGGCGGCTTTGAGCTGTTCGGCGCGGCCTTGACCCGCGCCACCGATCTCTTCCGCAGTGCGCCGGCTCCGGTGGGCGAAGACGGCCAGCCCGTGGCCAAACCCACTTCGCCGTGGCGCAAGCTGTGGAGCGTGGCCTGGCGGGTGGTTCTGGGCCTGATGCTGGCCTTCCCGATTGTGCTGGTGCTGGGCGCCCTGCTGGCCAGCGCCGACCCCATCTTTGCCGACAAGCTGAAAGGCCTGCTGGAAATCTTCAAGATTGACAACCTGCCGGAATATATCTTCCGCTTCTTCTATGTGGCCGCGCTGGCCTACCTGTTCGGCGGGCTGCTGGTGCATGCCGCCGTGCCGCACAAACAGGCCGAGCGCCCCGACCCGCAAAAACCCTGGATGAAGGGCTTTCTGGGGCCGATTGAAACCGGCGTGATTCTGGCGGCGGTGGATGTGCTGTTTGCTGCCTTTGTGATTGTGCAGTTTGGCTACTTCTTCGGCGGCGCCACGGCCAACATCAACGCCGCGGGTTACACCTTCTCGGAGTATGCCGTCAAGGGCTTCAACGAGCTGGTGACGGTGGCCATCCTCAGCCTGGGGCTGTACCTGACCCTCAGCCTGATCAACCGGCGCGAGACCGTCAATCACCAGCGCAGCTTCACCTGGTTCTCGGTGGTGCTGTTTGGGCTGGTGCTGGTCATGCTGATCTCGTCGTGGCAGCGGCTGGGGCTGTATGAAGACGCCTACGGCTTCACCCGCCTGCGCACCTACACGCATCTCTTCATTCCCTGGCTGGGTGCGCTGCTGGTCGTCGTCATTCTGCTCGAGATCTTCAAACGCCGCGGCCATTTTGGCCTGGCGCTGTGGCTCTTCTCAATTGGCTTTGCCCTGACCCTGACCCTTGTCAATGTGGATGGCTTTATCGTCCACCAGAACACCGCTCGCGCCGTGACGGATGGCGAGTTCTCCGTGGTTTCAGATGGAGGCAGTGGCGGGCGGTGGTTGGCCGACCCAGACACCTTTGATTTTGGCTATCTCTCCAATCTCTCGCACGATGCCGTGCCGGCGCTGTTGAACGAATATCAGCAGGACCACCCCGCAGCCGTGCGGGACCTGCTGGGCGCGCAGTTGGCCTGCCGTGCGGCCGTGATGCAAACCGCCGACCCGCGCCCCTGGATTGCTTACAATATCGGTGAGGCCCGCGCCCGCCAGATTTTGCTCGACCCCGCCAACCAGGCCCTGTGGAGCGAGTACCCCGTCAGCGGCCCAGACCGCTGGAGTCTTGAAGTTGAAGTGAACGGCGAGACGCTCGACTGCCAACAGTGGGGCTATGCCGACTGAGCCACTGCGCTTGCTGATCACCGGCTTTGAGCCGTTTGGCGGCAGCACCCTCAACCCCTCGGAACAGGCTGTGGCGGCGCTGGCGCAAGACCCGCCGCCCGGCCTGACCATCACCGCGGCCGTTCTACCCGTTGATCGGGAGAACGGCCCGGCGGCGCTGTTGGCCGCGCTGGCTGCGGCCCAGCCGCAGGCGGTCATCTGCCTGGGCGAGGCCTCCCGCCGCCCGGCCATCTCGCTGGAGCGCGTGGCGCTCAACCTGATGGATTACCGCATCCCCGACAACCTGGGGCAGACCGTGACCGATGAGCCGATTGAGCCCGACGGCCCGGCGGCGTATTTTTCCACGCTGCCGCTGCGCGCCATGCTGGCGGCCATGCTGGCGGCGGGCGTGCCCGCCGAGCTGTCACTCAGCGCGGGGGCCTACCTGTGCAACCAGGTGATGTACACCTTGCTGCACCACCTGGCGCAGACCGGGCAGAACATCCCGGCGGGGTTCATTCACCTGCCGGCGTTGCCGCAGCAAGCCGCCAGCGCCCCGGCCCTCTATGCCACCATGTCCCTCGAGACGACCCTGACCGGCCTGCGCGCCGCGCTGAGTGTGTTGTAACGTTTCAGGTGCGGGATACGTTCCATGTTCCAGGTGTGACGTGCGTTCTACGTTCCAGGTGCGACGGCGCCGCCCGGCGTGAAGCGTAAAGGTCGCGAGGTGGTCAATAAGAGTCCGGTAGGGGCGGTCCTATGTGACCGCCCGGTGTAGCATTAATATTACTCAGGGCGGACAACCTGTTCAAGTTGCAAGCACATAGGTACGCCCCTACAATACAATAATAATTGGCTCCGCCGACTCCGTTTAACTGAGTCTGCTTTAGCGGACTTGGTTTTGACCATGCCGCGAAAAATTAACTCGCAGGCTCGGGGGCGGGCTGTTTCAGCACGTTGAGCAGGTACACCAGGAGGGCCGCCAGCAGCGCCGCGCTGACCAGCCCCGGCAGCGCCGGGTTGAAGAGCGACAGCATCAGCCCGCCCGCCGAGGGCGAGATGACGCGCGTCAGGCTCTCGAGCGCGGCGGCGATGCCCAGCGTGCCGCCCACCTCTACCGGCGGCACCGCCTTGCTGATGGCGCTGTTGATGACCGTGTTGAAGATGCCCCCGGAAATGGCAATGGG
>JAGOFZ010000186.1 GCA_017996955.1 Longilinea sp. | reverse complement strand
ACAACCGTTTGACGGACGCGGTCGGGCAGGCGCGGCCCTAAAAGCAGTCCCAGAGCGCCGCCAACCAGGATGGCAATCACATTGAGAGCAGTACCCATCAACCCGCCTTATTCTTTGCCAGGGTTGGTGCGGCACCAGCGGATTGGTTGGCATACAGCTCCAGCACGAAGCAGAGCGAAGAAAGCCGATTGAGATAAGCCAGCAAGTTGGCATTGGCGATATCGCCGCGAGCCAGCAGTTCGGCAACCCGGCGCTCTGCCCGGCGGACGATGGTGCGCGAAAGGGCTAAAGCAGCTCCAAGCGGGGTGTCGCCGGGGACGATAAATTCACGGGGCAAATTGACCTGAGCGGCCCATTCATCTGTGCGGGCCTCGAGCCACTGGACCTGAGCCGCGTCAATGGATAAAAAGCGCTCGGCGTTCTCAGGCGTGGCAGCAACCTCAGCCATCAGCCGGTAAAGGGCGCGCTGCAAGTGCAGCAACAAATCGGCCAGCTGCAAGTTAGATTGGGCGCGGGCCGTTCCCAGGGCGGCGGTTGCTTCGTCAATGGCGCCCAGGGCCTCCATACGTAGATCATATTTAGGGACGCGGCCCTCGCCAAGAACACCGGTTGTGCCGTCATCACCGCGACGGGTATAAAATTGACTCATGGGTTACCATCCTCGATAAAGATACCAAAATTTATCCGGCGGAAAACCGGGTTCCAATTCTGCCCCCCAGACAAATGGTGCCGGGCGGGTCACAGTCTGCAAACGCACATCCAGGGCCTCCAACTGGCGCGGCCAGGCGGGCTGAATGGTGGGGGTTTCTGCCAGCAAGAGATCAAGCATCAGGCGCAGGTGAACCTGGGCGGCATATTCTGCCCGAGAAACGCCTTCTTCTTTGAGATCGGACAGGAAAGCCGACCAAAGGGTGAGGCGCTGGGGAAATTCCAGGGCTGCTTTGCGCTGCCAGAGCGCCTGCCAATGTGAGCGAATTGACGACACATCTGCCAGCATGGCCGATACACGGGCAGGCTCCACCTCAGTAATGGCATGGGCTTCCAGGCGAGCCAGCGAGACCAACAGGCTGCCCAGAGTCAGGCGCGGCAAACTGGCCGGTCCGGAGAGCGGCCAGTAAACCTGTTTTGACTTGAGATAGGCTTCCAGTTCTTCAAGGGAAGCCGAGATAAACGCCCAATCGGTTTCCAGCAGCATGAGCCCTCCTCTGGCAACCGGCAGCGCCAGAACTACGGGGTAGCGGTGGCCGCGGGAAGTTGTTCCTGCGGCGCGAGCAGATACCAATCCAGTACGGAGGCAAAGCGGTCGCATGAGTCAAAGAGCGGACCCATGCGCACACCCTGCACATCATTGCGCACGGCGTAGGTATAGACGGGATAATACAACGGCAGTGCGGGCAGTTCGTCGGCAAAGATTGCCTGGAAGTTGTTATAGAGGCGCATCCGTTCGCTGATATCTACGGCAACGCGGGCGTTTTCCAGATGCTCACTGGCCATGTTGTTATTCCATTGGGAATAATTTTGACCGCCAGTCGCCTGAACCTGATCCCAGAACGGGTAAGGGTCAGGATCGGGTGAGCGGGACAAGTTCAAATCGACCAGGGCGGCTTGATAATTGTGGCTGGCAAGGCGATCCTGGATGAGCTGGTCGTAGGGGACGGCTTCAAGGATAACGCCGACATTCAGGCTTTCCCAGTCGGCCTGGATGCGCTCGGCAATGGCGCGGTGCTGGACAGTATCGGGATAGATCAGGGTGAACTGGAGAAGCTTGTCTTCCTTGGATCGAACGGTGGCGTTCTCGTCTGCCAGGATATAGTCTTCTTCTTTCAACATCTGAAGGGCGGTGTTGGGGTCGTAGGCTACCTGTCCCAGACCTTCGTGATAGGCCCAGGTTCCCGGCAGGATCACCCCATCGGCCAGAATGGCCTGACCATTAAGCACACGGTCAACCATAAACTGCCGATTGAGGCCCGCATATAACGCTTGCCGGACAACCGCATTCTGGAAGAAATCGACCTCTGAGTTGTTGAGGTTGAAAAGTACCAGCGCCAGTTCCGGCTTGCGGCCAGTGTAAAGGGCCAGGTCGGGCTCGGCCAGGGCGGCGTTGAGCGCATCGGCAGAGATTGAGGCAACACCCTGAACGACATCATCCTGGTAGGCCTGCAAGGCGGAAGCAGAGTCGGGGTAATAGCGGAAGATGAATTCGGCTATGTTCGGCAGGTCAAGGTAATAGTCTTCGTTCACCTGAAGGGCAACGCCCATGATCTGGCCGTTTTCAACAATCAAACGGTCAAATTGGTAGGGACCGCTGCCGATGGGGGCCAGATTGGCGGGCGAATCGATCATCTCGGCAAATGAGAATTGACCGAAGATGTGCTGGGGCAAGATGCCGAAGGAGAGATAGTCTACAAAGGGGGCAAAGGGTTCTGGCAGACGGAACTGCACAGCGGTATCGCTGAGGGCTTCGACTTCGACCTCAGACCAGAAGGACACCAGGTCTGCGGGGATAACATCGGCGCCATTGCGCATCATATCAACGGTGAAGACCACATCAGCAGCGGTGAGAGGTTCGCCGTCATGCCATTTGACATCGGGACGCAGGGCAAGGTTATAAACCGTGCCATCCTGAGAAACACCCCAGGATTCGGCCAGATCGCCTTGCGGCAAACCGGAGTCATCAAAGGTGACCAGGCGGCTGTAGACCAGGCGGTCAATGTCTCGATCTGCAGAATTGTAGTAATCCAGTAGAGGGTTAAGGCGCTGCAATGAGCCAATGAGGGCTTCTGTGTAGCTGCCGCCCTGCGGTGGATTGTTTGGTGAAAGCAGGCCGCCAGGGTTGCGAGAGCCGGGCTGCTCACTGAGGAGCAAAATGCCTACCACCAAACCAGTGATACAGATGATGATCAGTTGCCAGCGGAGTTTTTTCATAGGCTAAACAAAAATGGGCGATCTCCCTAATTTACGCGAGTCGCCCAATAGAAAAGGCGGATCGGGACAGATTGCCTGCCCATCCGTTTAAATTTAGTTGCCCAGGATAACGGTAACCAGGGTCAAGATGAAGAACACAACGCTTAAGCCAATGGTGACAAAGAAAAGCGTTCTCTCGATACCCCGGCGGGCAGTGAACACGGTATCAGCATCGTAGCCGCCGCCTGTAAGGCCGCCAAGGCCGACGCCCTTGTTTTGTAAAATGACGCTCGCGATGAGCGCAATTGACGTTATAATCAAAGCAATGTCAAAGAAAGTAGTCACGCGGATCCTCCTGTAATTTCAAAAGCCTTCCGATTATACCGTTCAATCTATCAAATCGTCAATGACATGGAAGAACTCATTACAAGCCTGCACCTGCATACACGTTACTCTGATGGCCATGCCACACATCAGCAACTGGCGCAAATTGCGCTCAAAAACGGCATTGATGTTTTACTGACTACCGATCACAATGTCTATGTTCAAGGGGTGGATGGGTATTATGAAGGTGCCAACAGAAAGCTGCTGCTGCTGGCGGGGGAAGAAATTCACGACCAGGGGCGCAATCCACAGAAGAGCCATTTGCTGGTATTTGGAGCCGGGCGGGAACTGGCAACGTTTGCGCCTGAGCCGCAGAATTTAATCAATCAGGTGAACCGGTATGGGGGGCTGCCAATTCTGGCGCATCCCTACGAGCGGGCGCTGCCGGCTTTTCACGAGCCTGATATTTCGTGGGATGATTGGGATGTGGATGGTTATGCCGGGCTGGAATTGTGGAATGGATTGAGTGAATTCAAGACCGCCAGCAAGACGGTACTGCA
>JAGOFZ010000185.1 GCA_017996955.1 Longilinea sp. | reverse complement strand
ATCGTATCCGCTGCCTGCTCCAGCCGGTCTTCCGCATTGACAACCATGTAATCAAACCGTGGCAGGCTCTCAATTTCCTTGCGCGCTGTTTCAACCCGCAGCACCAGATTCTCGGGCGTTTCCGTATTGCGGCGGCGCAGCCGGTCAATCCATTCCTGCTCATTGGAGGGCAGTAAAAAGATTATCAGCGCGTTGGGGTAAAGGGTTTGCAGCCGGGCCGCCCCCTGCACATCCACCCGCAGCACCACATCTTTGCCGCTGGCAAACGCCTCCCGAATTTGTGCCTTGGGGATGCCTTTGTATTGATTGTACACAATCGCATGTTCAATCAGTTCATCTTCCGCAATCATGCGCTCAAACTCTTCCAGCGACACGAAGAAATAATCGACGCCGTGCTTTTCTTCGGGCCTGGGGGAACGGGTGGTTGCCGTGACCACAAAATGCATCGGCAGATTGCGCGCTTTAAGGGCCTGCAACACCGAATCTTTTCCAACGCCCGAGGGCCCGGAAATAACGATCAGCAGGGGATGAGGATGCAGCAAATCAAATGACAGGGAGTTATCGCACATGGCAGAATACCCAAATTAACAGAATTCTTACGTACATTGATTATAATAGTATTTGCCCCGCTGGGGTGTGGAGGAATGTCACTATGCCGACCTATGAATATCGCTGCCTGGATTGTCGAAAACGATTTATCATCTTTTTAACCTATGCTGAATATGGGGTCAAGCCCGTTGAATGCCGACATTGTGGCAGTCAGAAGGTGGAACGGCGCATTGGCCGCATTCGCGTGGCCCGCTCAGATGAGAGCCACCTGGAAAGCCTGGCGGACCCCAGCCAACTGGAAGGCCTGGATGAAGACCCCCGTGCCCTGGGCCGCATGATGCGCCAGATGAAAGGCACGGTTGGCGAAGATATGGGCCCCATGTTTGATGAAGTGGTGGATCGCCTCGAAGCCGGTCAATCGCCTGAAGATATTGACAGCGCCATGCCCGATCTGGGCGACAGCCTCGGCGCAGGCGATGATTTCTAAGGCTTTACCAGCGATTCTTGCAGTTCTTCAAACGAGCTGATCCACGCGATTTGTTCAAGAAAATCTTCCAGCGAGCCCGAGTTTTCTCGCAGCGCTCTCACTGCCGGACCCACCGGGTCGCGTCCCTGCGCACCATAGGCCGCGTCCGCTGTGCCACCGGCATAAGCCCCATGAAAAGCAAAATAGGCCTGGTTCAACCGTCGGATGTTGTACCCGTGTTCAGCCAGGAACAACCGCCGAGATTCCATGTACTGCTCGGCCTCTTCAATCTTGCCTTCAACCAGCAAGCGGTCAACCTCAACCCGGGTGGTATGCATCTCAACTCTGAAATTGAACGCGGGAGGCTGGCTTCGGTCTAACCCCGGATAGATCTCTTCAAACGGCGCGGGCAGCGGCCAGGTTGGCAGGGGCTCGGGCGGCGAATCCTGGGGGAAGTATTGCGCCAGCAGCGCCCGGCTGAGTTCCACCCCCACAATCGACGCCGTGGTTTCGTTGATTGTCCGCATTTCGCCGCTGGCAAAATAACCCATTCCCAGCGGGTGCAGTGTCAAATAATTATGCGTCCATTCGTGCGCCACCACTTCCGGCAGCCAGGTAATGCTGCTGGTAGCCATCACCATGGTGGGGTAAACCCCAATTCCTCCCACTGGCTCAATTAACGCTGAAACATTAAGCTCTTTTTCAATCCTTTGCTCTAGCTCGGTGATTTCTGGCATGGTCATGTCAGGCAGCAGCGAAATATCATAGTCCTGTCGAATGACATCCCGCGGCGAGATGATGAGCGCATAAGGCAGATCCGTCACATGATACAGCGGTGGCGGAACTGGCGTCAGTCCCTCCTCCAACAGAATAGCGTTAAGCTGGGCCTGGATAATAGATTCCGCCAGTGGCCCCAGTTGCTTAAGTTCTGCTTGCAACTGTAGTTGATCGCGCACCAGCGGCTTCGATGCAATGGCCGGGTCTGCCACAGTGGGGGAGGTGTACAGCCATTCAATATCTGCCTTCAGCTTGTTCAGCTTGGCAATCTTTGCCAGGTAATCCTTCACCAGCGCAGCCTGTTCAGCCTCGCTGAGGTAGTTAGGCGCATCCAGCGCGGCTTGCGCAAACTTGATCCGCAGTGCATCCAGCATCCAGATGCTGAAATCAAATTCATATGCCCGCGTAAATCGTCGCAAATGTTCGTCGGCATTGGTCAGCAGCAGTGTGCTGCCCTGTACCAGCCACAGGAATAAAAACCCAATGACCAGTAATCGATTGAATCCACGCGCTTGCTTCATAATGAAACGGATTTTAGCAGATTATAGGCCGATTTTACATAATTCTTACGAAATACCCGCTACAACTGCTCACGCGCCAGGGCAATCAGTGCTATTATTGCCCTGCATTAATAATTTGTGGCTGAGCGCGAGTGAGGAGCGGTATGAAACGAAAAACCATTATTACCCTGATTGTTATCCTGGCCCTGCTGGTCGGTGGATATCTACTGGTTCGCTATATTCAACAGCAGAAGGCCTCTGCTGGTTCGGAATATCAAACCGCCGTGGTCGAGCGTGGCAGCCTGACGGCAATTGTTGGTGCCACCGGCACCGTCCATGCCAACCAGTCCGCAACCCTTGCCTGGGAAACTTCAGGCCGCGTGTCCACAATTGACGTTGCTGTGGATGATCAGGTCACCGCTGACCAGGTTCTTGCCACCCTGGCTCAAGATTCGCTGTCGCAATCCATCATCCTTGCCGAGGCTGATCTAATCGCCGCCCGCCGCTCGCTGGATAATTTGCTCAATTCCAACACCGCAGCCGCCCAGGCGCAGCTTGCCCTCGTCAACGCCCAGGAATCCTTTGATGATGCCAATCAATCCCGCGCCAATTACGATTACAACCTCTACACGGCCGATACTATCGAGATTGCCCGCACCACCTACTACCTCGCTCTGGACAAAATCAATAAGTACGAAGAAATTTACGAGAATTTTAAAGATAAGCCCGAAGATGACCCCCTGCGCGCTCAGGCAGCCAACAACCTGGCCAATGCTCGCCAAAATGCTGATCAGGCCTATGATAATCTGAATTACCTCCTGGGCGGCCCGGATCCCTATGATATTTCCGTCGCCGATGCCAATATCGCCTTAGCCGAAGCCCGCCTGACCGATGCCCAGCGGGAATGGGATCGCCTGAAGAACGGCCCCGACCCCGACGACGTCCGATCCGCCGAAGTGCGCATAGCCGCACTCGAGGCCGCCCTGGATTCGAAGAACCTGCGGGCGCCTTTTGCCGCCACCGTTACCGAGGTCAAATCACTCCCCGGCGATATGGTGAACCCCGGTACCGTCTCTTTCCGCATTGACGACCTCAGCCATTTGTTGGTCGATGTTGATATTCCCGAGGTGGACATCAACCGCATCCAGATTGGGCAGGCAGTGACCCTTTCTTTTGATGCCATTACCGACCGCCAGTACACCGGCGAAGTGATTGAAGTTGCTCGCGTGGGTTCCACAGCGCAGGGTGTGGTTAATTTCAAAGTGACTATTGAATTGACCGACGCCGATGAGGCCGTTCGCCCCGGCATGACAGCTGCAGTCAATATCATTGTTGAACAGTTGGATGATGTGCTGCTGGTACCCAATCGTGCGGTGCGCTCCAGCGGCGGTCAGCGGGTGGTTTTTGTTCTTAGGCTGGGCATCCCAACCCCTGTGCCGGTTGAAATTGGCGCCACCTCCGATCTGGTCAGCGAACTGCTGCCCGGAGAGGTCAAAGAAGGAGATGTCCTGGTGCTCAACC
>JAGOFZ010000184.1 GCA_017996955.1 Longilinea sp. | reverse complement strand
GGTTCCAGGTTGAGCTGAGGGTTTTTCTGAAGTTCGCGGACCACCAGCGCGCCAGCATCGCCAGCGCCAACAATCAGGACACGGCGGGTTTGACCCTGACGAGCAGCCTGAGCCCTGGCAACACTTTCAGACCAGAGGCGAACTGAAAACCGCAGGCCGCCAACAAAGATCAAAGATAGAAGCCAGTCAATGACCAGAGCTGTACGCGGCATACCGCGGAAAATGTTGAGTGAAAGCAATGAAATCATGGCCATGAAAACAGGAATCTCGGCAACGGTGACAGCAATGGCAATTAACTTCAGTTCACGCATGCTGGCGTACATCCACATACGCCGATACAGACCCAGCGTGTAGTACACCAGCGGCTTGACTACCAGTGAGATACCGATCATCCACAAAGCCGATGGCAGGTAGAACATCAGCACCGGGCCGATATCCAGGCGCAAGGCATAACTGGCAAATACCGACACAACTATAAAAAACAGGTCGCCTAACAAAAGGTAACGGTTGCTAATATGCGGTTTTCGCGGCACTATTGTCCTCGCAGTCCAAATACGGCGCCGAATGTACGGAACAGGATGAGCACATCCAGCAGCAGATTGCGGCGTTTGATGTAATAAAGATCGAACTCTACTTTGATTGCGTTTTGAGCTGCGTTTGAGGCGTAGCCATAGTTGACCTGCGCCCAGCCAGTTAGCCCGGGTTTGACCAATAAGCGGGCCCGATAGAAGGGGATCTGCTCTTGAAGTTCCTGAACAATGGCGGGCTGCTCAGAGCGCGGCCCAACCAGGCTCATTTCCCCCCGAAGGATATTGATGAACTGGGGCAGTTCATCAACGTGGCTCTTGCGCAAAATCTTGCCCAGGCGGGTGATGCGAGCATCATTTTCAACCGTGGGAACGGCCTTTTCACCGGGCTTGACGGGGGCGGAGCGCATGGTGCGGAATTTCAGGATTGTGAAAACCCGTCCATTCAGGCCAACCCGTTCCTGGGAATAGAAGATTGGACGACCATTATCCAGCAAAATCAACAGGGCGATGAACGGTGTGGCAATGACAAAGATCAGCAGACCAATAAAGCCGCCCAGCAAGTCTATCAGGCGCTTACCGACTTCATAAAAGCCGCTCAGGTGAGCCTGATCCAAAAACGAGCGCAGAATCCAATCGGATTGAAGCAAAAAGATGGGCACGCGCCCGAGCAGCTGCTCATAGACGGCAGGCATGGTGGTGACCTGAACGCCATGTTCTTCGGCCTCCAGAAGGACTCGAAACGTTTCAGGGCGCATTTCGCCCGAGATGGCAAAAATCAAGTCAGAGACATGGTGTTCTTTAATCAGCGCCATCAAATCGGCGCTGGAACCCAAGACGCGATAATCCAGAAATTCGGCGCCTATTTTTTCAGGGTCGTCATCTACCAGGCCGACCAGATAAAAGGGCGGCGGCCAGGTCGATTTGATGACCTGTAACAGGGTGGTGCCGGCCCGCCCAGCGCCAACAACGATCACACGGCGCATGAAACGCGGGGCAGTAAAGATGGCTATGTAGAGCATGCGCCAGCCCAGGGTGAGCAGAAAAGCGCCCAGGATAAAGCTGGCCACACCGCGACGGGGCAGTGAATTAGGCTCAGACGTGAAATAGACGATCAGGTAAAGAATTACAGCGATAATCGCGGCAATGGCAATGCCTTTGAGCGTCTCAAGACGGTTGCTGGAGCGATCCACATCATACAATTCGACGAGCAGAAGCATCCAGATGACAGGCAATAAATAATACCAGCCGGGGATGCGTTCTCCGAGAAACTGCCAGGAAAAGTTAAGCCATTCCTGGGGAGACTGGGCCCAGAAATAAAGTGCAATCATCAAGGCCAGGACAGATGCAATCACATCTCCAACAAAGAGGATGATCTTGCGCTCGCCAGAATTCAACCGCCAGGTACGTTTTAAGGGTTTGGTATAAATTCCCATAGCTCCATTTTAACCCGTTCTGCGAAAGACGGTTGAAATTATACTCCACAAAAAGCCGCCGCCCCAGCAAAAATGCATGACGATGATTGCCAGGGGAATGGCATAAATCAGCGCTGGATCATGATGGCGCCTGGCAAGCGGCACGCTGCCCACACCAAGAGTGAGGAGATATAAGAGCGTTACCCCTAAAAAGGCCAGCGCTGCCAGGGACCACCAGGGGGCCAGGAGAACCAAGAGCAACATACCGAAGACAAATATCGGGGGGAGCGCCTGACGCCAGCGTAAAGTGTCGGGATAACGCCGAAGCATTTGATACTTCCAGTAGCCATAGCGGCTGTACTGCCGCGCCAGAGCCGGCAGCGTGGCCCGAGAATAATAGATACAGCGAATCAGCGAATCGAGATAGACGGTGCCGCCAGACTGCCGAATGCGGGTGTTAAATTCATAATCCTCGTTGCTCAAAAGGGTTGGGTCGTAGGGGCCAATTTTATCTACCAGAGAACGGCGGTAAGCGCCAAACGGGACGGTATCAACCGGGCCAGAGGCGGCCCCCAGCCGGTAAGAGGCATCGCCAACGCCGAAGGGGTGGGCGGCGGCCAGTGAGATGGCACGAGCAATGCGTGTGGGGCTGCCGGGTCGAATTTCCCAGATGCCGCCAACATTATCCCCCAGACCTGCCCTAAGGTCGTTGAGACAGCGTTCGATATAATCTGATGCCGGGACCGAATGGGCATCCAGGCGGACAATAAACGCTCCATGAGATGCGGCAATGGCGGCGTTCAGGCCAGACGGGATCGTCCGAGCGGGGTTATCCACCACCCGGATGGACAGGTCGGGGTGAGCTCGCTGATATTCAGCTATCACCGTGCGGGTTCGATCGGTAGAGAAGCCATCAGCAATAATGATCTCCAGGTCTGCGCGAGGCTGGGTCTGGCGGTAAAGCGCATCCAGCAGTAACACGATGGTCTTTTCTTCATTAAAACAGGGGACTATCACAGAGACTTCAGGCATTATTGGCCTTTTGATTCAGGGTTATATCGTCTGGAAGGACAAAAGGGATTTTGATGACAAAAATGCTGCCCTGACCTGGAGAGGATTCTACCCAGAGGGAGCCGGAATGGGCACGAACAATTTCGCGGGCAATGGGCAGACCCAGCCCAACCCCCCGCCCCGAACCGCCGCGGCGGGATTTATCGAGCTGATAAAAACGTTCAAATATGCGTTCTTGTTCGTCGGCAGGTATGCCGGGGCCTGTATCGGTAATCCGCAATATAGCCCAGTCGCCTTCTGCGGCAATACTGAGGGTAATTTTACCCCCAGGAGGGGTATATTTGAGCGCATTATCTACCAGATTAGCCAGGACTTGCGAAAGGCGGTCGCCATCGCCGATGATTGGCGGCACGGCGCCTGAGAGGACAACTAATTCAACGCCTGACTGGCGAGCTTGCAGGGAGAAGCGCGTCTGAGCATGGTGGAGCAGGGCGTTCAAATCTACGGGGGCGCGGTGCAAGTCTGCGATACCACCCTCCAGGCGCGTGAGGGTGAGCAGGTCAGAGACCAGCCGATGCATCCGGTCTGATTCAACGCTCATCACGGTGGCGGCTTCCTGCAGGGCAGCGGGAGAGGTCACGGTGCCATCCAAAATGGCCTGTGAAAAGCCTTGAATGGCGGTGATGGGGGTTTTTAATTCATGTGAAATGTTGCCAATAAGGTCGCGCTGGGCCTGTTGTGAGGTTTGCACCTGTTGGCTCAGATCGTTCAAGGATTGGGTGAGATCAAATATTTCGCGCGGGCCCGAGGGGGTGAGAATGGGGTACTGACCTTTAGCCATTGACCGGGCGCCTTCGGCAAGCTGCTGAAG
>JAGOFZ010000183.1 GCA_017996955.1 Longilinea sp. | reverse complement strand
GCTTCTGATTTCCTGACTGGCGCTCTCCGCCGCTTTCGCCCCGGCTTGCTCTTCGGCGTGCTGATCCTCTCGGCCCTCCTCGCCTTTGAGCTGTTCAACTATTCCACCACCGATTACGCCCTCCGCGATCTCCTCGGCAATCTTCAGTTTGCCGGAATCCCCTGGGCCACCATCCTCGCCATTGCTTTCTGCGGCATGGATTTCGCCGGCATTGCCCGCCTCTTCACCCCTGAACAGGGCGCTGATGAACCCAAAGAGGTCTGGTATCTCTTCGGCGCCTGGCTGCTGGCGGCCACCATGAACGCCGTGCTTACCTGGTGGGGTGTTTCGATGGCGATTGCCAACCATGCCGTGGCTTCGGTGGCCGTGGTTGATGCCCGTGTGATCACTCAGGTTGTGCCCATTTTTGTGGCAGTGCTGGTCTGGATCATCCGTATCCTGGTCATCGGCACACTTTCCACGGCCGGCGAGCGCATCTTCTCGGATATGCGCAAGTCCAGCGGATACTCTCGTCCGCGCACCACAGCACCTTCAGCTTCAGTGCCGGTTGGCCGCCCGCTGACCTCCACCCCGGCAGCTCGCCCGACGGCTTCCAATCCAGCTCCGGCCGCCCGGCCTTATCCCCGCCCACTCTCCACAGCTACCAGTTCCCGCCCAGAACCCTCTTATCATTCCCTTTCCGGGCAGCCTGTTTCGCGAACTTCCGCTGGCGATCCCCCAGCCCGCGGTTGATCTAATAGCCCCAATGCTCTCCCTTCTGCACGGCGCGTCGGCTAGCCTCACCGGCGCGCCGATGCGTTAAACTACCGGAGGGCGAGCCAGCGTTCCATCCACAAATCAGCGCTGCGTCAGCGGCAGCCAGATGGTGAATGTGGTTCCCACACTTTCCTGTGAGGTCACATCAATTCTGCCGCTGTGGGCTTTGATAATCAAATAGGAGATAGACAGCCCCAGGCCCAGACCGCCCTCTTTTTCGCGCTTGCGGGACCGCTCGCCGCGATAGAAACGCTCAAAAATACGGGGCAAATCATCGGCGGGGATGCCTTTGCCCGTATCACTGACCTGGATTTGAACCCCACCCGAGGCGCTGCGCAGTGACAACATGACCTGACCGCCGCTGGCGGTATAGCGCAGGGCATTACCAGCAAGATTGAGCAGCACCTGTTTGATGCGGTCACGGTCGGCTTCAATCACCAGCGGCTCCATTTCCAACAGGCGCACCAGAACCCCCGGCGGCGATAGAACCAGGGCCTGCTGGTAAACTTCCATCAGGACTTCATCCAGGTTAATCATGCTGAGGTTCAGGGGCAGCCGGCCTGATTCTGCCTGGGCCAGCATCAACAAATCGCCGACCATGCGAGTCAGTCGGTCCACTTCAGCCTCAATGCTGTGCAGGGATTCTTTATCGCCCTTGCCCATCCGGCGCATTAAACCCACCTCGCCTTTGATGACCGTCAGCGGGGTGCGCAATTCGTGGCTGACATCGGCCATGAAGCGGCGCTGAGAGGTCAGCAGGGTTTCCAGACGATCCAGGGCGGCATTGAAGGTGCGGCTGAGTGCGCCAACCTCGTCGTTTTTGAGCAGCGTATCGGGCAGGCGCTGCGAAAGATCATTCATCTTGATCAATTCGGGCATCAGGCGGGTCAGCTTGGTCAGGCCAGTGAGCATCTGGCTGTTGGAAAGGTAGGCCGACAACGCCATGAGACCGAGGAGCAATACGCTCGCCACAATTAATATCAGCAACAGCGTTTGGTGGGCCAATGTCAGCAGAGAGAGGCTGAAACCCACCATTAACATGCCCGCCGGGCCGCGGGCAGTCTCGAGGGGAACGGACAACACGCGCATTTGCAGACCGGTGCGGTTTACAGTGGTGTAAGCCGGGCGACCCAGATCCCAGCCGGCGGTATCCATGGCGATTTGAAAGGTAGCCGGATGGCTGTACTGCAACAGTCGGTCACTCCCCCAGACCTGAAGATAGAGGTCTTCTGGCAATGGGACAGTGAGCAATGGCTGAATATCAAAATTATCGCCTTCAGTCAGGCGCATTCGATCTACCAACGAGGCAGCCGAATCTGCCAGCAGGGTATCGATCTTATTCAAAACGACAAAGCTGACCAGGGCATAGACCAATGCGCAAAGCACAACCAGCCCGAGGGCAAACAAAGCCACCTGGCGCAGCGTCAGCCGGGTACGCAGGGACATCAGGCCGTCTCGCGCATGACGTAACCCACACCCCGAACGGTGTGGAGCAGCCGCGTTTCTCCTTCCTGCTCCAGCTTCTGGCGCAGGTAACGAATGTACACATCCAGCACATTGCTTTCGCCGCCAAAGTCGTAGCCCCAGACGCGGTCAAAGATCAGGTCTCGGGTCAGCACCTGGCGGGGATGACGCAGGAAGAGCTCCAGCAGGTCATATTCTTTGGGGCTGAGGGCAATCACCCGGCCCAGGCGGCTGGCCTGGCGGGTGGAGGTATCTAAGACAAGATCACCAAATGTGAGGATGGTGGCGCGTTCGGTTTCGGTACGGCGCAGCAGAGCGCGCACGCGGGCCAGCAGTTCATCCACATCAAAGGGTTTGATCATGTAGTCATCTGCGCCAGCGTCCAGGCCTTGAATGCGGTCGGGGACGGTATCTTTCGCAGTGAGCATCAGCACGGGCATATTTCCAACTCCCCGCAAGCGGCGGCAGACTTCCAGACCATCCATGCCGGGGAGCATTAAATCCAAAATCACCAGGTCGGGGCGGTGTTCCAGGGCGATTTTGAGGCCGGTTTCACCGTCTCCGGCAGCATCCACCTGGTAGCCTTCATAGCTCAAGGCACGCTGCAATACCCGGACAATGGCATCATCATCTTCTACAACCAAAATTCGTTCTTTCATGATTCCTCCAGCGTATCACAACACTTTAATGTAACTATACCATAAATACAAATTTGGGCAAGCGGATGAAATGGAGGATTTAGCCCTCGGGGGAATTTTGGACGTAGTATAATGCTTTGCAGATTTCATGGTTGGAGTTGTTATTATGAAACGCTGGATACTTCTCATCGCCTTGCTGGTGCTGCTGCTAACGGGATGCACCACAGCACCGCAGTCTGGAACACCGAATATTGACCGGGGCAGCTATTTGACCGGACACACATTGACCGAAACCGCTGCCGGAGAATGGGAGACGGGTTTTCACTTGCTGCCAGCAACCAATAATGAGCCGCAGGGCATTTTGCTCAATGGCAGCACTAACGGCAATTCGGTTCGGCTGATTATACGGAACCTGGATGGGCAAACCGTCTGGGAAGGCGAGCCTTGCAGTGGAACGTTCAAGTACAGCGTGGTTGTGGATACGCTGCCGGCCGGGGAATATGCCCTGTGGTTGGTTTGGGGTGGACCGGTGACCGCCCAACTGGACTTGTATATTGTTCCGGGCGAGGCAGTGCGGCTGCCCGAAGTGCCCCCACTGGCGCTGCTGGGCGGCATCGGGATGACGCTGGTTGCCCTGGGTTATGTGATTTACGCGGCAGTGCGGCGGTTGGGCTGGGGATACCTGGGCCTGGGAGCGCTGGGATGGATTGTCTCTGTATTTCTCAAATTTATGGTCGCCATTCCGGCTAACACACCGATTTACAATTTGCTGATTGGTGAAACGCGCGGCGGGATTGGCGAATGGGTCTTTCACCTGTGGGTGGGGCTGCTGACCGGTATTTTTGAAGTGCTGTTCATCTGGGTGATCCTGCGCTATACGCGGGTAGGCAAGGCAAGCTGGAAGAAAGCCCTGGCTTTTGGGATTGGGTTTGGCGCTTTTGAGGCGCTGGTGCTGGGGCTGGCTTCAGCCGGATCAACCCTGATGGC
>JAGOFZ010000182.1:2604-3866 GCA_017996955.1 Longilinea sp. | reverse complement strand
TAAATTTGCAGTTGACCGGGCGGTTTACAGCCACGGTTGATTCAATCCTGACATCATGGGTGACCGATAATCGGAACCCGGATAATATCCACTATGACAGTGGGTTGGTGCGGTCTTGCGGCGTGGCAGGGGACAAACTGCCTGAGATTGTACCCTGCACCGCCGTGTTGGGTCCCCTGGTGCCAAGCGTGGCAGCCCAGCTTGGACTGAGCAGCGAAGTTAAAGTGGTAGCGGGGGCAATCGACAATACTGCGGCGGCCATCGGAGCAGGGGCGATTGAAGATTACATACCGCATCTGTACATTGGCACATCCTCCTGGCTGGCGGCCCATGTGCCCTATAAAAAGACCGATGTATTTGCTTCACTGGCCTCGGTGCCGTGTGCTGTGCCCGGACGCTACCTGTTGACAGCCCTGCAGGCGACTGCCGGGGGAAATTTGACTTACCTGCGGGATAATATCATCTATAACAAGGATGAACTGCTGCAAGAGGCGCAGGTGCCGGACATCTTCAAAGTATTGGACCAGATCGCCGCCCGAGTGCCGGCCGGCGCCAATGGCGTCATCTATACCCCGTGGATCTGGGGTGAGCGCGCTCCGGTGGAAGACAAGGCACTGCGGGCAGGGCTGTACAATCTGTCATTGCGAAACACCCGCGAAGATATTATTCGGGCGTTTTTAGAGGGGATTGCTTTGAACACACGCTGGGTGCTGGAACCCATGGATCGGTTTATGGGACGGAAAACGCGCAGTATTCACATTGTGGGCGGCGGGGCACAATCCGACATCTGGTGCCAGATTTTTGCCGATGCGCTGAATGTGGAAATTAAACAGGTAGCCGGGCCTGTTTATGCAAATGCCTGTGGCGCGGCCTGGATTGGCGCTGTGGGACTGGGAGAAATTGGATTTAATGATATCCCCGGATTGGTGCAATTTAAGCGCCTCTATGAACCACAACAGGCCAATACTTCCATTTACGATGAACGATTTGCCATTTTCACCCGCATTTACCGGCAGATGAAGGGCATTTATCACCAGTTGAACCGTTGAGGAGAACCGCATGACCGAAAAATCATTCCGCCTGTATGGTTACCGCTGGGTTGTCCTGGCGGTATTTATGTTCATCAATTTGACAATCCAGATCTTGTGGATCGCTTATGCGCCCATTACCGGGGTGGCCGCAGAATTTTATGGCGTCTCGGATTTGCAGATTGGGCTGCTGGCGATGACCTTTATGATGGCTTTCATACCGCTATCCATCCC
>JAGOFZ010000182.1:0-2504 GCA_017996955.1 Longilinea sp. | reverse complement strand
TGGGATTTGTGCTGGCGATCCCGGGTCTGGTGGGGCTGGCATTTGCCAGCTCGGCATGGCTGCTGTTTATTTCGGCTTTTGCAATGGGGTTCTTCCTGATTAGCGCAAGCCCGGTTGGGATGCAGTATGCGGCTGAAGTGACCCACCCCACCCCGGAAGGCACCTCCAACGGGTTAATCCAATTGTTTGGGCAGGCCTCAGTGGTGTTTGTTTACATCATGGAAGCACTTAAAACGCCGGACGGGTCATTCACACCGGCGCTGCTGGTATCCATTGGACTGCTGGTTATCAGCACAGTGCTGATCTTGCAGATGAAAGACCCTCAACCGCTAAAATAAGCTGGTTGGAGAAACCGCCATTAGACCGGCAAAGCGTTAGGCGGTTTGTTTTGGATGCGGCGTAGAATTTCATCGGCAGACATTTCAATGGTCTTGTCGGTGGTATCCACAACCTGAAAGCCACAGCGCCGGTAAAGCTTCATGGCAGAGCGCAATTCTAACTCGATTTCGTCAATATCGGTGTAATCAGATGCGGCAGAAACGCCCAGACGAGCCTGACGCTGGCGGCGGTAAAGCAGAAGACGGTCGGCATCCAGGATCAGGCCAATACAACGAGCAGGGTCAAGGGTATAGACCTGGTCAGCGATATCGAGGCGCGGGACGAGGGGAATATTGGCGACCTTCCAACCGAGGACTGCCAGATAAAGGCTGATGGGGGTCTTGCCAGAGCGCGAAACACCCAGCAAAACGATTTCGGCATTGCGCCAGCCAGCGGGGTGCTTGCCATCATCATGCGCCAGAGTGTAATCAATCGCAGCCACGCGGTCATAGTAATCTCGATGCAGGCGGCGGTAGCGCCCCGGCTGGATATAGGGCAGTTCCCCCAGTTGCTGCGTTAGCCAGCCCATCAGGTCGCCCATCAAATCGACTGCGGGGATTTGCCTCTCTGCGGCTGCCACAATGAGCTGCTGGCGCAGTGAGGGGTCGACCAGGGTATGAATGATGAAAGCAGACTTGGTGGCTGCTTGCTCCAGCACGGGTAGAATTTGTTCAAAGGTGCGCACGTTGCCGGTGGTGAAGACATCTACCGCACCCTCGGGATATTGCGCGAGAACGGTGTAGACCAACTGCTCAGCGCTAGCCCCCACACCGCCAGAAATGATATAAATTGTTGGGCGAGCAGGGGCAGGTTTTGTGGTCAATTCTTCCATTGAATGAAAATTCCTTGTATGGATGAACTTATTACCATTATACAGGGGATCGTCAAGCATCGGCAGCAAGTATAATTAGAGTTACTTCCACAATCAGGTGATACTCATATGAGATTAAAAAGCTGCCTGTTGATTGCTCTAATAACTGCGCTGTTAACCGGATGCCAGACGGTGCCGGTGGAAACTGGGAACACACCGGAGTCCGAATCGCTGATTGGATTGCCCGGAGAGGGGCAACTATATCATGGCGTGTATCCGGGGGGAATCACGGGGGAAGAGGATGATCTGACGCTGCAAGACCTGCGTTCCTACGAGGAAGCGGTGGGGAAACCGGCGGTTTGGGTGTTCTTTTCACACAACTGGTATCATGGGCGCGAATTTCCCACGGCGACTGCGGAATGGATTCGGACGGCGGGGAGTATTCCCTATGTGCGGTTGATGATGCGGAGCGACGCCTCGCTTGACCATGGCGAACCGGTGTTCACATTGGAGCGGATCATCAACGGTGATTTTGATGCAGACCTGAGAAACTGGGCTGATGCTGCGCGGGATTTTGGGACGCCGATTATGGCTGAGTTTGGGACGGAAATGAACGGCGAATGGTTCTCATGGAACGGGGTTTGGAACGGCGGCGGGGATCTGACAGGCTATGGTGACCCCAATGAGCCTGATGGACCTGAGCGGTTTCGAGACGCGTATCGGCATATCATCGACATCAGCCGGGAACAGGGCGCCATTAATATCTTATGGGTTTTCCATGTTAATGGGAGCGATTGGCCAGAAGACGATTGGAACCACCTGGAAAATTATTATCCCGGCGACGCGTGGGTTGATTGGATTGGGGTCAGTGTTTACGGGGCGCAAACGCCGCTGGACGAGGAATGGCCGGATCTGCGCTCACAGATGGATGCGGTTTATCCCCGCCTGACGGCACTGGCACCGGACAAGCCGATTATCTTGATTGAATTTGGCGTGACGGCGAATAACCCACTGGGAGACCAGGCCGAATGGGCAGAGGATGCACTGAGCGATTTGACCGAGCAGCGCTGGCCGCGGGTGATTGGCTTCTCTTGGTGGAATGAGACCTGGCAAAATGACGACAACCCGACGCACGACACCAACATGCGGGTACAGGACAATCCGCAATTAGCAAGCGTATTTCAGCAGCTGGTTGCAGAAAATACCGCAGCGCTGGGAGAGGCAATCTTGCCGGTGGAGAATGGCGAGTAGAAATGATTACCGTTCAACTGGGGACCGAAGATCAGATTGAGGTAATCTGCGCGCTGGACGAAAT
>JAGOFZ010000181.1 GCA_017996955.1 Longilinea sp. | reverse complement strand
TGCCGTTCAAGAAATTTGAGGTTTTTATGAAAATAATGACATCCGAAAAAATAACCGAATTGGAAGAGATTGCTCGCCAATTGCGCATAGATAGCCTCAAGCTCATCTACCACCGCGGCGCCGGGCATCCGGGCGGAGCGCTCTCGGCCGCTGAAATCATAGCCGCGCTCTATTTCCATATTCTGAACATTGACCCGCAAAATCCAGACTGGGATCAACGCGACCGGTTCATTCTGAGCAAGGGCCACGCATCGGCTGTGCTCTACTCTGCGCTGGCTCGGCGTGGCTTCTTTCCATTCTCTGAACTTGATCATTGGGGCGGGTTAGACTGCCCACACCAGGGGCATCCTGACCGCTTGAAGACCCCCGGAGTGGAGATGACCAGCGGCATTCTCGGTCATGGTGTGGCGCTGGGCGCCGGGCTTTCCCTGGCTGCTCGAATGAAAAAACAAACCTATCAAACCTACGTCTTGCTCGGGGATGGTGAATGTCAGGCCGGTATTGTCTGGGAAGGCGCTGTAACGGCTGCCAAGTATCGTCTTGCAAACCTGACAGCCATCGTGGACAACAACAACGTCCAGCTTGACGGATTTGTTCATGATGTGATGCCCCTTGAACCTTTGGCTGGCAAGTGGTCTGCTTGCGGCTGGCATGTGATCGAGGTGAATGGGCATTCGGTCAGGCAGGTTGTAGAGGCTTTGGAACTGGCAAGGGAACTCCATGACCAGCCAACCGTCATCCTGGCACATACCACCAAAGGGAAAGGGGTCTCGTTTATGGAAAACCAATCCTATTGGCATGGCAATGTCCCAAACAACGAACAACTCTCGCTGGCTCTGACTGAACTTGGGGAGGTGGCAAATGGCTGAAATTTCGATGCGCGAGGCTTATGGTCGGGCGCTGGCTGAACTTGGTGCCGTCAATCCACAGGTAGTGGCTCTGGACGTAGACACTTCTTTGTCGACACTTTCAAACTTTTTTGCGCAGCGTTTTCCAGAGCGATTCTTCAATATTGGCATTGCCGAACCCTGCATGGTAGATGTGGCTGCCGGACTGGCATTGGGCGGCTATATGCCGTTTATCAATGGGTTTGCTTCACTTCTAGCGCTTCGCGCCCTGGAACAGATTCGCACCTGCGTTTGCTATGCCCGCACCAACGTCAAAATTGCCGCCAGTTATGCCGGCCTGTCAGACTTCAAAGATGGCGCCACGCATTATGCGATTACCGATCTTGCCAATCTGCGTGCCTTGCCGGGGATGACCGTCATCATCCCCGCGGATGCAGCCGAGGCGGCCGCGTGGGTGCCCCTGGTGGCAGAATATGATGGCCCAGTTTATTTACGCATCAGTCGGGCTGGGGCAATTCCTGTTCATCTACCCGATAGCCCCCTTCAGATTGGGAAGGGGCGCACCCTGCGCTCAGGCAATGATCTGACTCTGGTGGCTACCGGCGCAATGGTCGGGCGGTGTGCGCTTGCCGCAGAAGAATTATCGACACAGGGCATCCATGCCCGCCTGTTGGAAATTCACACCCTCAAACCGCTCGACAGCGACCTGCTGCTCCAGGCTGCTGCAGAGACCGGCGCGCTGGTCTCTGCTGAAGAGCACAGCATCATCGGCGGTTTGGGGAGCGCGGTGGCTGAAGTGCTGTCTGAAGGTTGCCCGGTCCCATTTGTCAGGGTTGGCATCCGCGATCATTTTTGTCCGACCAGTCGCAACCTGGATCAGTTGATGGATGCGTGCGGGCTGTCTGTGGCAGATATTGTTGAGGCTGCAAAGCAAGTCCTGGAAAGAAAATCGCCTTCAAAGAAATCCTGAACACACGTTTGACAATTGGGCCTAAAGGAAAATTCCAAAGGAGAATCCATGAAGATTGCCGTCATAAACGAGATGAGTGCTGCAGATAAGAACGCTGATATCCTAAAAGCGCTCGGAGGTCGCGGGCACGATATTCTTAACCTGGGCAATACCAGCAGCAGCGATACACCTGACCTGTTATACATCCATACCGGGCTCATGTCGGCTCTCCTGCTGAATCTCAAGCTGGTTGACTTTGTAATCGGTGGATGCGGCACTGGACAGGGCTATTTGAATGCCGTAATGCAATATCCGGGTGTGGTTTGCGGTCACCTGCTCACCCCGCTCGATGCCTTCCTCTTTGCCCGGATTAACGCCGGTAATTGCGTTTCGCTGGCTTTGAATCAGGGCTACGGTTGGGCTGGAGATGTGAACCTGCGCCAGATATTTGATGCCCTGTTCACGCCAGAAACGGGTGCGGGCTATCCCCCTCACCGGGCAGATCCCCAGCGTCAGGGTCGCGAGCTTTTATCTCAAATTTCACAGGCAGCTCACCGCCCAATGGTTGAGATTCTGCCTTCCTTGCCAGAGGAAGTTGTCAAAACCGCCCTGACATACCCGCCCTACCGAACGTTCTTGGAACAGGCAGCCGCAGAGCGTCAAGACATTCAATCTGTTGTAGAGCATGTCTTATAAAACGGCCAACAAGTTCATTCAGTGAGAAGGAAAATTAAAGTGGCTGATACTACCAGTAAATTGCGTACTCGCACCAAATTGTTCTATGGGATCGGCGATCTCGGTAATGCTTTGGTCAACTCAGCAATTCAGTTCTTCCTGATGAAGTTCTACACTGACGCGGCGCTTATCTTGCCAGCGCTGGCAGGAAATGCCTTACTCATCGGCAAGATTTGGGATGCAGTCAACGACCCACTTTTCGGTTGGATCACCGACAAAACCAAATCACGCTTTGGCAAACGGCGTGTGTTCATGATCTTTGGAGCCATTCCACTTGGCATCTCCATTGCACTGCTCTGGTTTGTTCCCAAAGCTGACCTGATATCCACCTTTATCTGGATTGCAGCAACCTTTATCCTGTTTGACACCCTTTGGACCCTTACCAATGTGCCGTATTACTCCTTGACCTCGGAGCTAACCGACGACTACGATGAACGCTCCAGCCTGACGACTTACCGCATGGTCATGGCAGTGCCCGCCTATCTCATCGGCGTAGCCTTGACCCCCGTCATTGTCGGCCTGTTTGCCCTCCAACGCACAGGTTATGCGTTTATTGGCATCCTGTATGGCATCATCGCTGCTGTAGTACTGCTTGTTTCAGCCGCAGGGCTGCGTGAACGCAAAGACCTGGTGACCGCCAAACCCGAGACTTCACCGCTTAAGTCACTCTTGATTGCCATTAAAAACAAACCATTTGTAAAGTTGTGCGGGATCTATTTCATTATCAACATCTCATTTGCTTTCATCAAAATCCTGATGGCCTATTACATCGAATATCAACTGTTGATGAAGGCAGAGACTTCCCTGGTAATGGGTTTGATGTTGGTATGCGTGACGCTCTCGTTGCCATTTTGGCAGTGGGTTAGCCGCAAAATAGACAAAGGCCCCGCTTACGGTTTGGGAATGCTGGTCGGCGGTGCAGCCGTAGTGCTCACATTTTTCCTGCCCCACCACTCCACCATGTTGATTTATCTAATTGCCGTGCTGGCTGGCTTTGGATTTTCAGCCCAATGGATTTTCCCCTGGGCCATGGTAGCAGATGTTGCTGATTATGATCGTCTTGAGACGGGCCAACAGCGCAGCGGTGTATATTACGGCGTCTGGGGCCTGGCGACAAAAATTTCTGAGGCGCTGGCGTTGGCAGCGGTTGGATGGATCTTAACTGGGTTTGGTTATGTTCCTAACGTAGAGCAGACCCCCCACGCACTGCTTGGCATCCGTTTATTCTTTGGACTCATACCTGCCGCCTGTATCTTCATCTCTTTACCGTTATTGTTCAAATATCCAATTACCCGTAAAAGCCATGCTGAGGTAAGAGCAAAATTGGAAGCTGTTGATAAAAACACTCACGACGACAAACCTGTCCAAACCCTGTAAT
>JAGOFZ010000180.1 GCA_017996955.1 Longilinea sp. | reverse complement strand
AAGAAGTTGAGCTGGACCCCGAACTGCGCCAGATGATTGTGGCCGCGCCCACCCGACGCCGCGAGCAGTTGCGCAACACGGGCTGGGTGCGCCACACAATGGAGAGCGTCCTCTGGGGCTTTATGACTACCGACAGCTTTGAAGAAGCTGTGGTTCAGGTAGCCAACCTGGGTGCTGATGCCGACAGCTCCGCCACGGTTGTGGGCGCGCTGGCGGGCTCCTGGTATGGGCTTTCTGGCATCCCAACCCGCTGGCAGGATAAGCTGCACGGTCCCTGGCCCATTCGTTCTGAAACAATCTGGCGCACCCCGCAGTTCGTGGCCCTCGCCGACCAGCTTTCCGGCGCCTGATCCGCTCTTTTTGACTTCCCGCCTTTTGTGGACTATACTTAACCCTGTCGGACAACCGGCAGGGTAACTGATATTTTGGCTTGAGGAGGATTTCATGACAGATACATTCAAGTTGACCTATGGCACGATGTTCAATCCACCCGAAGAACTGCACACCCGCTATGATGAAGCTCTGGTGCAGGTCAAAGCCCGGCTGGGTCAGGAACATGCCATGATCATTGACGGGCAGGAGCGTTTTGCCGCCGCAAAATTTGAAGATCGCTCTCCCGCTGATACCGATGTCTTGCTGGGCATTTTCCAGAAGGGTGGCGCCCAGGATGCCAATGACGCCATTGCTGCCGCCAAGCGCGCCTTCCCCGCCTGGAGTCACACCCCCTGGCAGGAACGGATTGCCCTGGTTCGCAAAGCCGCCGCTTTAATGGATCAGCGCATTTTTGAGATGGGTGTTGTGGTCAGCCTGGAAGTTGGCAAGAACCGCATGGAAGCCCTCGGTGATGTCGCCGAAACCGCCGACCTCTTCCGCTATGCCTGCGATCGCATGGAAGCCAGCAATGGCTTCGTCACCGAAATGGGCCGCGACCCGCTTACCGGCTACCTCTCCACCAATACCTCTGTCTTACGCCCCTACGGCGTCTGGCTGGTCATCAGCCCCTTCAACTTCCCGGCTGCCCTCACTGGCGGCCCCACCGGCGCCGCACTTGTTGCCGGTAACACCGTGGTCATCAAACCCGCGACCGATACTCCCTGGACCGCCCGCCTGATTGCCGAATGTCTGCGTGATGCTGGCGTCCCGGCCGGCGTTTTCAATTTCGTCACCGGCCCCGGCAGCACACTGGGTCAGGCCCTCATTGAGCATCCCGATGTCGCGGGCGTAACCTTTACCGGCTCTCTGCCCGTCGGCATGAAAATCTTCCGCGATTTTGCCCAGGGTCCCTGGGTGCGCCCCACCATCTTGGAGTTGGGCGGCAAAAATCCGGCTGTCGTCACCCGGCATGCCGATCTCGAAGCCGCCGCGGTGGGCATTTTGCGCTCAGCCTTTGGCCTGCAGGGGCAAAAATGCTCCGCTTGCTCGCGCGTGTTCATTGAGGCCCCGGTTTACGATGAATTAACCGCTCGCCTCGCCGCCCTCACCGAAAAACTGGTGATTGGCGACCCCACCGACCGCTCGGTTTACCTGGGCCCGGTGGTCAACAAGAGCTCCTACGCTGACTATCAGCGCTTCGTTGCCGATCTGGCGCAGCATGGCCGCATCCTCACTGGCGGGCATGTTCTGACCGATGGCGCTTTTGCACGCGGCTATTTCTGTGCCCCAACCCTCGCCGCCGATTTACCCTATGACCACCCGCTCTGGAAAGAGGAAATGTTCCTGCCCATCACCACCATTGGCAAAGTCTCGTCCTTTGAAGAGGCTATGCAGCGCGCCAATGATGTCTCCTACGGCCTCACGGCAGGCGTTTATGGCTCTGAAGACGAAGTGGAACGCTTCTTTGATGGCATTGAGGCTGGCGTGACCTACGCCAACCGCCCGCAGGGCGCCACCACCGGTGCCTGGCCCGGCTTCCAACCCTTTGGCGGTTGGAAGGGCTCGGGCTCCAGCGGCAAGAACTCCGGCGGCGTACATTATGTGCAGCTCTACATGCACGAACAAATCCGCACGCACGTTCGCAAAGCATGACGACTGGAAACCGGGTCGGTACGTTTTTGATGTGGGTGGGCGGGTTCTTCCTGCTGATGTTTGTGTTTTCAATCATCGCACTGCAGCCCGCCCTGCTCCTGCTCGTCATTGGCGCGCCGGCTTTTGGCCTGGGCATTTTTCTCTGGATTGGCAGCCCTAAACCTAAATCCGCCCCCAGCGGGCGTTTTCGGGTCTTGCAGAAGAAGAAAAAAGCCCCACCGGCTGCACCTCCGGCAGGTTCGGCCAAACCTCCCCGCTTTCGTGTCCCCGGTTTCTTCGGTTCACGTCACAAATCTAACGATAAGGACAAAGAGAAAAACAAATGACCAAACTGTGTACCCTTTCAGAAGCCATTGCGCAGGGTGTGCACGACGGTGACTGCGTCTACGCCGCTGGTTTCACCCACCTCATCCCCTTTGCCGCCGGGCATGAAATTATTCGCCAGGGTCGCAAGAACCTGGTGCTGGCTCGCGCCACCCCCGATCTCATCTATGATCAAATGGTGGCGGCTGGTTGTGCTGCCAAGGTGATTTACTCCTACATGGGTAACCCGGGTGTTGGCTCGCTGCGGATTGTCCGGGCCGCCCTGGAATCGGGGAGTGTGGCTGGCGAAGAATATTCGCACTTTGGCATGATCACCCGTCTTCAGGCCGGCGCTGCCGGGCTTCCCTTCATGCCCATGAACCAGACCGCCGCCACAGACCTGGAGCGCCACAACCCCAATTACCGCCGCGTGACAGATCCCTACACTGGTGTTGAGGTGGTGGTGGTTCCGCCGCTCATTCCCGATGTCGCCATCATCCACGTTCAGCGCTGTGATGCTGAAGGCAACGCTCAAATCTGGGGCATTGTCGGTGAGCAAAAAGAGGTTGCCTTTGCCGCCCGCCATGTCATCATCACCGCCGAAGAAATTGTCGATGCCGACGTGATTCGCTCAGATCCCAACCGCACCCTCATCCCTGGCTTTATTGTGGATGCTGTTTGCCATGTGCCGCACTGCGCCCACCCGTCTTACACCCAGGGCTATTATGACCGCGATAACGTGTTCTACCTCGAATGGGATAAAATCAGCGAATCGCCCGAAGCCGTTCAGCAGTGGCTGCAGGAATGGGTCTATGGTTTGAAAGACCACACCGAATACTGGCAGAAACTGGGTGCCGAAACCCACCGCCGCCTGCAGGTTCCCGAGCAGTTGGCTGCCCCCGTCAATTATGGAGCGTACTAAAATGACCTACTCAGCCTCTGAACTGATGACTGTCAATGCTGCCCGCCTGCTGCGGGATGGCGATGTCGTGTTCGTAGGCGTTGGGCTGCCCAATCTGGCCTGCAACCTGGCGCGCCGCACCCATGCCCCTGACCTCCTGATGATCTACGAAGCCGGCGTAATTGGCGCTCGCCCCCAGCGCCTGCCGCTCTCCATTGGTGATCCCACCCTGGTGACCGGCGCCCTGGCTGTGTGCAGCATGTATGAGATCTTCGCACTCTACCTCCAGCGCGGCAACGTAGATGTCGGTTTCCTCGGCGGCGCTCAAATTGACCGCTTTGGCAACATCAACGCCACCGTGATTGGTGACTATGCCCACCCCAAAGTGCGACTGCCCGGTTCGGGCGGCTCCCAGGAGATCGCTGCCTGGGCTAACCGCTGCTACATCATCACCCCGCATCAGAAGCGCCGCTTCCCCGAAAAGGTGGATTTTGGCACCTCTGCCGGTTTCCTCGGCGGGCGCGCCCAGCGTGATGCTGCCGGTGTGCGCGGCGGCGGCCCTCAGGCCGTGGTGACTGACCTGGGCGTTTTGGAGCCCGACGCCAATGGTGAGATGATCCTGACGGCCCTGCATCCCGGCGCCACCGTGGAGCAGGCCCGCGCCAACACCGGCTGGGACCTGAAAGTCGCCCCACAATTGCGGACGACCGAACCCCCCGCCGAATCC
>JAGOFZ010000014.1 GCA_017996955.1 Longilinea sp. | reverse complement strand
TTCACAACCTTTTTGCGAAAGCGCTTGAGCAGTTGATCCTGCGATTCATTTGAACGCAACATAACAGAGGGCAATTTATTCACCTCCCTTCTTTCAAGGGAATGGGCACCAGGGCCTAAAAAACTCGACTGCATTCAGGCTGCCAGCCGAGTTTGTGTCAGTTATCCTATCACAATTCGGGCTTGAAGCTAATCTGATCGCAGCACTCTCCACATAAATAAAAGAAAGTACACCGTCCTGTGACAATTATTGGCACAAGAACGGTGCAAATTATACCCCTAACTGCCCAAAAATGCAATTATGAGGCCGGTTTGCCGCCCCTATAAAACCAGCTCTTCCTTGCCCGCCAGCTTATCCTGAATCCGCTCAATCACCTCATCCAGCGCTTTGCTGTGATGCACAAAATCCAGGTCATCGGTGCGGATGGTTAGCACCGGGCAAAGATCAAACGCTTGCATCCATTCATCATAAAGCGATTCCAGCAGCGTCAGGTAATCGGCTGAGATGCTGCTCTCAATCGCGCGCCCGCGTCGGTGGATGCGCTTCATTAACACCTCTACCGGCGCCTTCAGGTGAATCAGCAGCGAAGGCGGCGGCAGCTTCTTGACCACCAGGTCAAAAAGCTGCCGGTAGGTTGCATAATCACGCTCGCTCAGGTTGCCCATAATTTGCAGCGCCCGCGCAAAGATAAACGCATCTTCGTAGATGCTGCGATCAATAATTGCCGGGCGCGGGTCGGCAGCCAGTTCCAGGTGCTGCTCAGCCCGGTGCCCCAGGAAAAAGACCTGCAAATGAAAAGACCAGGCTCGCATGTCGGCGTAAAAATCGGGCAGGTAGGGGTTGTCTGCCACCGATTCGTAAGCCGTGCGCCAGCCCATCCGCTCACCCAGCCGCTCGGTCAGCGAGGTCTTACCGGCGCCAATATTTCCCGCCATCAGAATCAAGCGTTTCATGATGTGATTATAGCATTAAGGCTGAATTGGCTGGATGGCTGGTTCCAGATTAACGCCGCCCAGCGCAAACAGCATTTCAGCGCCGGTTCCATCTGCATTCATCCGGTAGATCTCGGAGCCGCCATTTGCATTTACATTGTAATAGATATGCATACCGTCTGGCGACCAGCAAGGGTCATGCTCCTCAACTTCGTTTCGCGTCAACTGCTCGGGTTGAGTGCCATCGGCGTTGATGCTGAAAATTTCTGTGCTTGAGAGGAAGCCCGCCTGTTTCAACATGTCTCCGGGCGTAATTGCAAAAACCAGTTGCTGCCCATCTGGCGACCAGTTCAAGGTGCTGAAATTGGCTGTCACACCTGTGGTTCCCATGGCGGTCTTCAATACATTCAATCCGACTGGTTTGCTGCCATCTGCGCCGGCAATGAAGATATCGGGTACGCCGATGAGGTCATAACTCACATAAGCCAGTTGTCTGCCATCCGGCGACCAGGCGGCATAGGCATTGTTTTCGCCGGTTGTCAGCATAGTGAACCCGCTGCCATCCGCATTGATGGTTGCCAGGTCAACGCCGTTATGGGCATTGGCCACCGAAAAAATAATCTTGCTGCCATCTGGGCTCCAGGAGGCATATGCTGCCCCGCCCATATCCTGGGTTTGGGTCAGACGCGTCGGCTCGCTGCCATCGGCGTTTATCACATAAATTTCCGCCTTGCCATCTCGGTCAGAGGTGAACAGAATTTTGGTCCCATCCGGCGACCAGCGCGGGTAGACATCGGCCGTGGGCCCATCCGTCAACTGGGTCAGTTCTGACCCATCTCGTCTGACGACAAAAATATCCGGTCCCGTATCCCCGATCCGGGTCAGGGCAATCCATTCGCCGCCGCCCAGCGGGGTGGGCTGTGGCGTGGGTGAAGGCTCTGGCGTGGCTGTTGGCTCGGGTGTGCTGCTTGGCGCCGGAGTTGCCGAAGCTTCTGCCGGCAGGGTGGGGGATGGCTGCGTTGTGGGTTGCGCCGGGATGCTTTCGGGTGTGCAGGCTGCCAGCAGCAAGATCACACAGCTCAGCGCGACCCAGAGGGTAAGGCGTCTTGATTTCATTTGAAAATTCCTTGGAATTGGTGTGAGTACGGCTTATTCAAGCCGGTAAGTGGACAGTATATCGCGCTTCTTAAGGGGCGAGTAGAGGGGATTTGACCGTCCAGCCAAATCCCCTTGTCTAGCTTAAGAACTGCATCTGCACCAGCGGGCGCTCGGCTGCCGATAGCGGCTGGATGCCCGAAGCCTGCATCTGACGGTGCAGGGGTGCTGCATGGTGCTGCGCCGCTTCAAACGCGGCCAGCAAGGCATCGGCGTCATCATCTGCTGCCACCCGGTTGATGGACAACCCGCCGCATTCGACGCAGAGATGCACAATCATCAGTTCGCCTTGCCCGGGTCGCATGTACCGCTTATGGCGGTGTTTGAGGGTCAGCCCCACCGGCTGCATCAGCGCCTTGCAGGCGCACAGCCGGTCACCTGCTTTGAAGAGATCCACATGCCGTGACCACAGGCAGTAGGGGCAGTGATTGCGGTTCTGCACCCCCGACAGCAGCGGGTTAGCCGAAACATACTGATGGCAGTGACCGCAACGAAAATCGCCAAATCCGCTGCGCTCCCCGCGGCGGGAATAAGCGCCGGCTTTCATGCTTCCACCTGTAACCGCAAGTAACTCTGATACCGCCGCGGGCTGATCTGCCCGTCCATCACCGCCTTCCGGATGGCGCAGCCGGGTTCCTCGTCGTGGCGGCAGTCCAGCCCAAACCGGCAGCGCCCCACATATGGGCGCATCTCCGGATAGAACAGCGCCAGGTCATCCTCGGCCACGTCCCACAGCCCAAACTCGCGCACGCCGGGCGTATCAATGATCGCCCCACCGTACTCGAGCATAAACATTTCCAGGTGGGTGGTGGTGTGCCGCCCCTTGCCCGTATATTCGCTCACCGCGCTGACGCGCAGCCCCAACCCGGGTTCCAGCGCATTCAACAGGCTGCTCTTGCCCACGCCCGACTTCCCCAGTAGTACCGACACGCGCCCTTGCAGCACCTGCCGCAGGGCTTCCAGCCCGGCGCCAGTGCGCGCGCTCACCATCATCACCGGGTAGCCAATGCGCCGGTACTCCTCCACCACAGCCAGCAGATCAGCTTCAGGCTCACCTGCGGCTGTCTGCGTCAGGTCCAGCTTGGTGATGCAGACCAGCGCCGGGATCTCTGCGGCTTCAGCCGAGACCAGGTAGCGGTCCAGCATATTCCAGTGTGGCGCCGGGTCGGCTGCCGCAAACACCGGGATCACCTGATCCACATTGGCGGCAATCACCTGTTCGTGTGCGTGGGCACCCGGCATGGGCACCGCTGAGCGCCGCGAAAGCTGGTTGCGCCGGGGCAGCGTCTCGATGATCTGCCAGCCGCTGTTGCCGGCAGGTGCCAGCCGCACCAGGTCGCCCACAGTCAATCCATCCGTCAATCCAGCATGGCGCAGGCGCCCTGCCAGAGTACATTCCATGGTTTCTGTGCGGGTTTGAACGGCGTAAGCGCCGGTTGTCTTGCGGGTAATCATACCCACGTTGTTTTCAATTAAGTCAAAAGTAGCGTTCAACGTTCAGTTTCCTAAGATGAGAAAAAGCCAGCCACAGGTAACCCATGGCTGGCTTGATGTGTTTCGATGTGATTAAAACAAAAGCCACGGGGCATGAACGCGCCCGTGGCTGGATCTGAACGTTAACCGTCAGATTTTACCCGGCAATCTCCAGGCGCGCACATGCATCTTGAACTCGGACCAATACCGATACTTTAGCCATATAACTGTGCGCTCCTTTCGCAAGATAAAATCTGAACGGCAAAAAGTGTATCACTACCTTGCCGGAACTGTCAAGGAATTTACCAAGAATGATTCATTTTTGTTTCGAGCTTCGAATTCTGCAAAATTGGGGCTTGATTTTTGGCCTGGGCGTGCTAAAATAATATCGAATAACGATATATAGATTCGCGATATATTGAACGAAAAGGAATTCAATCCAGATGGATAAATCAATTCAAGACGCTCTGCCCCTCACCGAAACAACCCTTTTCATCTTGTTGAGCCTGTCAGAAGAACCCCGACATGGCTATGCCATTATGAAATCGGTTTTGCAGCTCAGCAAAGGCCGGATTAATTTGACCGCTGGAACCCTTTACGGGGCCATAAAACGTCTGCTGGGACAGGATTGGATCGAGCGCATTGATGATGGTGATCTTGTTGTCGATAACCCTGGCTTGCCGCGCAAAGCCTACCAGTTGACTCGCCGGGGGCGGGCAATCCTGCAGGCTGAAGTTCAGCGCCTGCAATCTGTGATGCAGGCGGTCAATTTGCAGGTTCGTGAGGAGCAGTTATGAAAACCGTTTCCTGCCCGGCCTGGTTTGCCTGGCTGGTAAGCCTTTACCCGGCTGAATTTCGAGAGACATTTGGCCCGGAGATGCTGGCGGTCTTTACTGCTAAATTAACCGCAGCCCGGAACGAAAGCCGCAGAGCCATGCTGGCAGCCAGCCTGCACGAACTGAGCGAACTGCCGGGAAATCTGCTGACCGAACATTGGCATAATTTGAAAAAAGGAGGTATTCCCATGGTCTCAACCCGTCGTTTAGTGTTCACCGGGCTTGCCATTCCATTAGGGGTGGCGGTTTTCCTGGTGATTATCAATCCCAATTACATGTTGAACCTGTTTACGGGCTTCCTGGGCTGGCTGGCTGTCATCAGCTTTTTGCTGTTGATCTTGCTGAACGGCGTCCTCATCTGGCGCGGACAGCGGCAAGATCACCCATCGCCCGGCTGGGTTGTTGGGTTAACCCTTGCCGCGTTACTGTGCATCTTTTTAGGCCCCACTCTCAACCGGGTATCTGGCATGCTGCCGCCCATTTGGACCACCGTCATCACCATTGTACTGATCCTCGTCAGCCTGGGGTGCATCAGCGTTCTGGCAACACTCTTCCTGAAAGCGCAGCGCACCAGTTGAACCGCCAGTAAATTGCCAGATCAAAAAACGGCTGCCCAATTTTAGGGCAGCCGTTTTGGCTAGAATTTAAAAGTGTATAATATCTTAAGGTTTGTTAGCAGTTGATTGTTTGGTGTAATCAGGCATAATTGCAGGATAACATATCAAATGCATCTGGCTATACGGGATAATAGCAGTGTATTGTAGGTCCATACAATTAATAGTTGGGCGTTCATCAGTAACATCAAATTGTATTCAGGGTAAACAATGAAGCTCACCTTTCACACATGTACCGAAGAAGATGATTTCTGGCGTACCCGCAATTTTTTGCGGGAAATATTCCTCCTCAACGGCAGGCTTGAACACAGTTGGAATGTCGCCCGTCTCGATTACTGGCGATGGCATTACATCAAAACCTGCAATATTTTCGAATCGGTGGAAAAAGGAATGGCGCTCTGGGAAAACACCGATGGCAAAATTATTGCAGCGTTGAATCATCTTGGCGGCAGCGAACTCCGCTTGCATATCCATCCGCACTTTCGGTCTACAGAGCTGGAAAATGAAATACTCGCTTATGCAGAAGAAAATTTCTACGCGGTCACAGAAGATGGCAGGCGTTATATCTACATGCCCATCTTTGAGGACGATAAACAGCGTCAGGAAATTGCAAAAAGCAGAGATTACAAAAAGCAACCTGGCTGGGGACATCACTATCGCCGCAATTTAGATTCACCCATCCCCAACATACCGGTTCCCTCGGGTTACACAATTCGATCAATGGGTGACGCGAAAGAATACCCCGCACGGAGTTGGGCTTCGTGGGGGGCATTCCATAATGACGAGCCAGATGAAAACTACGACGGTGATTATTCATGGTATGCGAACCTTCAATCCGCACCACTGTACCGCCGCGATCTGGATGTTATTGCTGTTGCGTCCGATGGAAGTATCGCCTCATTCTGCACTATCTTTTACGATGATTACACGCGTAGTGCAGTGACTGTTTTGGTCGGTACTGCGGCTGAACATTGGCAACGTGGACTCGGCAAAGCGGTCATCACCGAAGGGCTAAGAAGACTTAAAGAAATGGGCTGCACACTCGTCTTTTCCACCGCCCACGAAGAACCTGCTGATTTCTTGTATCGTTCCGTTATGCAGGAAATGAAAGTAACTGACACATGGCTTAAGGTGATAGAATGAGAATTCACTTGCGGTGGCGCCTTACAGCAGCTAATGAATCTTGACAACAGAAAAACCCAGGTGACTGGGCGATGCTCCTGAAGAATTGGTGTAAAATCTCACAAAGATTGCGCCGACTTATTTCAGATATTCATTCACAATGACTTTTGGCTCCTATTACTAACTCTACTTCTGGATCGTTTTTGGGGGCAGGTCAGGCTCCGATTTCCTCATCGCTTGGTAGTCTGATCGCATCCATTACCTATATTGTGCTCGGCTTTTGCGATTTTGGCAATATAAGAGTGCATATGTTTTTTAGCCGACGATGGATTTTATGGTGTAAGATATGATAACCACGTAAACAGGAGATAGAGATGAGCCAAGTAGTGAAGAACTACACATTAAAATCAGATATAAGATGCTCCGGTTTCTTGGTCGGTTTATCTTGTGCTTTTGTCGGCACGGCTTTATTTTCTGTTATAGAAGTGGCTCAACTGGCAATAGAAGATTCTTTTTCTCCCTTTTTGCTCTCCCTGATTCCAGCCATAATTTTCTACGGTTTCATGTTCTCCTCTATACCGGCTGGCATTGGAGGACTTGTTTTAGGACTACTTCTACAAAACAAAATGCATAAAGGCTCATTAACACTTGCAAAGTCTGTAAAGGCAGGCATCTTATTGGCAGGGGTAGCCGCAACCATTACTTGTGCTTGTGGAATTTTATTCTTGCTACTTACTCCACATGGTGGCTGGTTTTATTTTTGGGACGATGTGAGGCAAGGTACTTTCTTCATCAACTTTCCCAACTACTTGCATTATTATCTGGAATTAGCAACTCGTTTCGCACTGGAAATTCTCATTGCCATAACAATCGCTTGTATAGCTGGGGGATGGACAGGTAGGGTTTTAACAAAACAATTGTTGTCAGCTGGTGGCTGACAATAGCGCAAACTCTATGACGATATGCTCAATCTTTGTGAGATTTTACACAAAATTAACACTCGCTGTACCCGCACGCATAACACTTCCGGCAGCCTTCTTCATTAATAACAGCCGCCTCGCCGCATTCCGGGCACAGGTCGCCAATCTTGAGCAGCGGCAGGCTGCCGCCCAGTGGCGCGGTGCGCTGCTCGTCCAGATCATGGTGATGCCCGTTGCCAGACGGCGCTGCGGGCGTACCCTGCGCCATGCGTTCAGAGCGCTGCCGCAGGTATTCTTCCAGCACCTGGGCAATGCCATCGGGCAGTGAGCGTACCCGGTTGGGGCCAAAGCCCATCGGTCGCCCGCCGCCGATGCCCGAAAGCTGCCGCATTACTTCATCGAGCCGCCGCACGGGTTCAATCGGCGAAGACATCCGCAGAACATAAGACAGCAGCCGCCCAATGGCCTCAGAGACAGCCGCCGTATCCGACCCGGCCTTGGCGGTATTGATAAACACCTCAAAGGGTTGGTTGCCGCCGTTCTCGTTGATGGTGATGAAGGCCTTGCCCAGCGGAGTGTTGAGCGAATAGGTAAAGCCGGTCAAGTAGCGGGGGCGGGGTTTCTTGCTCTCTTGCCAGATGGTCGGCTGTGCAGCGGGCAGCTCCAGTTGGCGCGGGGTTTCGGCCACAGGCTGTTTCTTATCGGCGGTGGACCGGGTTTCCAGCACCACCTTTTCCCGCGAGCCGGTCACATACACCGTAATTCCCTTGCAGCCCAGTTCCCAGGCCAGCATGTAAGCTTTGGACACCTCATCGGTGGTGGCACCTTCAGGGAAATTGATCGTCTTGGACAGGCTGTTATCCACAAAGGCCTGCATCGCCGCCTGCATATGCACATGCTCTTCCGCGCTGATATCGCCTGAGACCACGAACACATCGCGCAGCCGTGCCGGCACGGTCTCCACGGTCTGGCAGCTTCCGGCAGCCATCACCGCCTCCACAATATCCTCGCGTGCGCCGGCTTCCAGCCCGGCTTCAATCAGCGCCTGCTCAAACAGCGGGCTGGCATAATTGAGTTGTAAATCTTTCCCGTTATCGTTCACATGGCGGATATAGGCCAGCGCAAAGACCGGTTCGCAGCCATAACCTTCGCACCCCGCCACGGTGGCAATGGTGCCGGTAGGCGCCACAGTGGTCTGCGCCGCGTTGCGAATGCCATTCTGCCGGATGCTGTCTGTCAGTGCCTCCCAGTCTAGCGCCGGGCGGCCCCAGTCGGCTTCGTAGGGCATCAACGGCTGCGGCGGCTCCCAGCGCATATCATCCGGGTCGTAGATGCTGCCCTGAATCGCCGGGAAGGCGCCGCGCACTTTCGCCAGTTCCACGCTGGTCTGCATGGCCTGGTAACGCACAAATTCCATCACCTGGGCAGCAAATTCCTGCCCCTCAGGTGATCCGTACCGCACGCCCACATGGTACATCAAATCAGCCAGTCCCATAATGCCCAGCCCAATCCGCCGGGCGCGGTGAGCGGCTTCTTTCAGCGCCGGCACCGCCGGCACATAATGATTGGCATCCACCACATCATCCAGGAAGCGGGTTGCCAGCTCCACATTGCGGCGCAATTTTTCCCAATCCACTGTTCCCTGTTCGCCCAGGTGCTGTGCCAGGTTCACCGAACCCAGGCAGCAGTTCTCGTAGCCGCCCAACCACTGTTCGCCGCACGGGTTGGTCGCTTCCAGTTGATACAGGTGCGGCACCGGGTTGCCGCGGTTGGCCGCGTCCAGGAAGAGCATGCCCGGTTCGCCGTTATGGTGTGCCTGCTTGACGATCTTATCAAAAAGTTCGCGCGCCCGTACCCGTTTATGCACCAGAATCGGGATACCTGCCGCCTCAGCCTGCTCCAGAGTCCCATCAAAGCCCTTGTACCGGGCATCGTGAACGTCCGGGAAGCGCAGCTCCCAGTCCTCGTCCGCCTCCACCGCGCGCATAAACGCATCGGTGATGCCGACCGAAATGTTAAAGTTGGTGATCTGATTTTCGTCCGTCTTGCAGGCGATGAATTCCTCAATATCTGGATGCTCCACGCGCAGCACCGCCATATTGGCGCCGCGCCGAGAGCCGCCCTGGGCCACTTCGCCAAACGCATGGTCATACACCCGCAGGAAGCCCACCGGCCCGGTTGCCTGTCCGGCAGATGAGATCACTAGGCTGCCCTTGGGGCGCAGCCGCGAGAACGAAAACCCGTTGCCGCCACCGGTTTGCTGAATCAGCGCCGCATCGCGCAGCGTCTGGAAGATACCCGTGGGCGCCCGCCCCATGTCATCGCTGATCGGCAGCACAAAACAGGCCGCCAGTTGGCCCAGCGGCGTTCCCGCGCCCGTGAATGTGGGTGAATTGGGGAAGAAGCTCTTGCTGGTCAGCAGTTCATAATATTCCCGGGCCAGCGCCATCACATCGGTGCCCCAGGCTTTTTCCACAATGGCGATGTTGTAAGCAACCCGCCAGAACATCTCTTCCACGGTTTCGGCGGGTTCGCCGTTAGAGCCGCGCCGCACATAACGCCGCACCAGCACCTGCCGCGCATTCTCCGTCAGATTGACGGGCGGCAAATCTTCCGGCATGGTCGGAGTGGTGGTCCAATCAGCAGCGCGGGTGGGGGCAGTGTCGGTCATGAGTGATCTCCTTCCAGCAGTCGGTCGATTTCTGTGCGAATGGCTTGCAGGTCGTCCAGGTGCAGGTACACAATGGCATACCGGATGTAAGCAATCTGATCCAGCTTCTTGAGCCCGGCAATCACCATATCTCCCACAACCCGGGCTGAAACTTCGGCGCGGCCCATCTGCTGCAGCGCCGATTCAATCTCGCCCACCAGGCGGTCAATTTCTGCCGCCGAAACCGGCCGCTTGGCGCACGAAATGCGGATGCCGCGCATCAGTTTTTCGCGGTCAAACTCTTCGCGCGTGCCATCGCGCTTCACCAGCAGGGGTGTTGCCAGAATCGGGCGCTCATACGTGCTGAAGCGTTGATGGCACTGGTCGCACTCTCTCCGGCGGCGGACGCCGCCGCGGGTATCATGGGTAGTATCCAGTACCCGCGACTCTTCATTCTGACAGTAAGGACAGCGCATTTTAGATTATTTTATCCTCCCTGGTGTTTTGGGAATATCGAAAAATATACAATCACCATGGATGTCTTTCCTGGCGTTACAATGAGATACTTTTGGATTCGAGAGAAACACCCCCATATATGGGGGTATCGATGTAGTATAGCCGTACAGGTGGTACAGTCATTCTAGCACAGATGACCAACTCTGGCAAGGGGATTTAGCCTGTTCTAATCTTAAAATTTCCTGGGTAAAATTTGTGATTGCAACCGCTCTCAGGGTAGGCAAACTGCTGGCATCTCCCCCCTGATTTCCGGCGTTTCCCCCACTGCTGGGGGTGTCTGGACGACTCGGTTGTCTATACTTAAAGAATGGCGTTGGAATTTGGCTCGGGCTTTGGCGCTAGCCCCCAGGCCCGGCGGCCCAGCAGCGTTTGCATGACCAGCAGCGTGCCGGCGGCATAACCCTCGTAGAACACCCGGATTTCATAGGGAAACCCAAACGGAATATACAGCGCCAGCAGCGGCACAAAAATCACTGCCGCGGCCAGCAGGAAGGGCGGCTTTTGTTGGGGGCGCAGCGCCATCAGTCCCAGCAGCCCCACCCCAATGAGCGTGGTCAGCCCACCCAGCACCGGGAAGTTTTGCAGCATAAAGGCATGATCCCCCAGGTGAAATTCGCTCGCCTCACCGGGGTTCCCCGCATACGTCAGGCGCAGCATCAGCCAGATGGCGCCAAAAACTAGCAGCTGCCCCAGCAGCAGCTTCAGGGCGCGCTTCCGCGCCAGCCGCTGCCCCGGCCAGAGATAATACAGCGTGAAGGGAATCAGCAGCAGGATGGCCGTTTCTTTATTCAGTGCCGCCAGCCCAAAGCAAATTAAATAAGCTGTCCAGCGGCGGCGGACCATCAAGGCCAGCGCCAGGGTGAACAGCCACAGGACCGTAAAATCGTAAATATACCCAAACCCAAAGAACGGCAGCAGCCCGCACAGCGCCAGCAGGCTGAGCACGTCAATGGTCAGCGGCGGGGCGTCATACACCGCGGTCATCAATGCTCGCAGCGCGGCCCCAAAACCCAGCAGCGAAGCCCACATCACCGCCAGCGTCAGCATCCCCTGCAGCGCCAGCTCCGGCGGCGCCGAAAACATTTCCAGCAGCCGCGCCGTGGCGTAAGTGCCGTTCAGCCGCTCATTCAATACCTGCCGCGTGGCCGGGGGCAGCAACCCCGTCAGCCCATTGACCAGGCCCGGCACCAGCGCCCGGGTGACATATGGGCGGTAGGCCTGCCCGTTCAGCATCGCCTCCAGCGGAGCCTTCTCGTTATGGTTGACCCCCGAGAAACGCACAAAGGCCATCAGCAGCATGGCGCTGATAGCCGCGCACAGAATCCACCACAACAGGGTGCGGATTCGGCTCATGATCTGGGTGCAGGCGTGCAGGCCCAGCCCTGCCCCCCTCAAAGCGGGAGCAGGGCCGGGCAAAAGGTGTAAAACCTAGCGGGGCTGCGAATCGCTGCGTTTGCGCAGGAAGGCCGGCACATCCAGATCACCGGTATTCACCACCTGGGGTGGGAAGGGAGCCGGGGCTGAACTGTGCACCTCAACAGGCTGGCGGGCGCCGTTGGTGGTTTGGGCTGGTTGCGCAGAGATGGGTTGCGGGGTTGCCGGCCGGGCAGCGCGCATTTCCTGTGGCGTAGGCAGGCGCATACCCGTGCGATCAAAACCCGTGGCAATCACCGTGATGCGGATTTCATCGCCCATATTCTGGTCAATGACCGCACCGAAGATCAGGTTCACATCCGGGTGGGCGGTTTCCTTGATGATTGCAGCAGCCTGATTGACATCGAACAGCGTCAGGTTCGGGCCGCCGGTCACATTGAACAGGATGCCGCGGGCGCCGTCAATGGTGATGTCCAGCAGTTGGCTGGAGATCGCCATCTCGGCTGCAACGCGGGCTTTGTCCTCGCCGGTGGCGTGTCCAACCGCCATCAGCGCCGCGCCGCCTTCCGACATGATCGCCTTCACATCCGCAAAGTCCAGGTTGATCAAACCGGGGACGGTGATCAGCTCGGAAATGCCCTGGATGCCCTGGCGCAGCACATCATCGGCCACGCGGAAGGCATCCTGCAGGCTGGAGCGCTTGTCCACAATCTGCAGCAACCGGTCATTGGGGATCACGATCAACGTGTCGGCGTGTTCCTTCAGCCGGTTGATGCCATCCTCAGCCGATGACGCCCGGCGCGAGCCTTCGAAGGTGAACGGGCGGGTGACGACGCCAATCGTCAGTGCACCGACCTCTTTGGCAATTTGCGCCACAATGGGGGCCGCACCGGTGCCGGTGCCGCCGCCCAGGCCAGCCGTCACGAAGACCATATCACTGCCGCGCAGCACTTCGTACAGCTCTTCAGCGGATTCCTCCGCCGCCTTGCGCCCCATCTCGGGGTTGCCGCCGGCGCCCAGCCCGCGGGTAGACTTGTCGCCCACGCGCACCCGGGTGCCAGCCTTGGCCAGCATCAACGCCTGCGCATCGGTGTTCACCGCCACGAACTCGATGCCTGACAGACCTTCGTCAATCATCCGATTGACGGCATTGCAGCCGCCGCCGCCCACACCAATAACTTTGATTCGGGCAAACGACTCAACAGGGGGTTGGTTGGTGAGATCCATGTTTTTCTCCTCTCTCTACCAAATCACAGAATTTGGGAAAATAGCATTAGGGTAACATACGTTTAAGGAAGTTCTTGATGGCATCCCAGTCAAGAGGCACTCCTTTCTGTGGCCGCCGGCCCGTTGGCACGGGGGCGGTTTCACTCATCAACAGGGCCCAGTAAAGCAGCCCCACGCTGGTAGAATAGGCCGGCGAATTGAGTTGATCCACCAGCCCCAGCAGATTTTCTGGCCGGGCCAGCCGCACGGGCAGCGCCAGCACCTGGCTGGCCATGGCCCGCAGTCCGGGCAGTTGGCTTGCCCCGCCTGTCAAAACCACTCCGGCGGGCAGCAGCCCGTCATATCCGGAGCGTTTGATCTCTTGCAGCGCCATGTCGAAGATTTCTTCGGTGCGCGCTCCCACAATCGTCGCCAGCTCACGGCGGCTGAATTGGATCGACGCTTCCTCGCCAAACGGGCGAATGGTGAAGGTCTCATCTGCGCCCACTTCGGCTTCAAGGGCATGGCCGTACTGCTTTTTGACATCCTCCGCCTGTGAAATTGGCAGGCGCAGGCCGTGCGCAATATCGCTGGTGATGTGATTGCCGCCTACCGGCAGCACACTGGTATGCCAGACATCCCCATCAATATAAATAGCCAGGTCGGTTGTGCCGCCGCCAATATCGCAGACCACCACGCCCATCTGCCGCTCGGTTTCCGAAAGCACCACCTCGGCAGACGCCAGCGGGTTCAGCACAAATTGAGAGACCTCAACCCCGGCTGCATTCACGCACTGCCGCAGGTTTTCCACCGTCGATTCCGCCGCGGTGATGATGTGGGCTTCCACTTCCAGCCGGTAGCCGTGCATCCCCAGCGGGGCGCGAATGCCGCCCTGCCCGTCAATCATAAATCCACGCTGAATCACATGGATAATCTCACGGTTGTGCGGGATGGCTACCGCCTGGGCTGCTTCCAGCGCACGGGCCACGTCTTCCTCGTCAATGGCCCGGCCCGAAATACCCACCACGCCGTGGCTGTTGACCGAGGCCACATGCGACCCCGCCAGGCTCACCAGTGCTGAGGTAATCTCCAACCCCGAAGAGCGCTGCGCTTTTTCAATTGAGCGGGCAATGGACTGCGATGCCGCGGTCAGGTCCACAATCACGCCTTTCTTGATCCCCTGCGAGGGCTCAATCCCCACGCCCAGGATCCTCAGGCTGCGCTCGCCTTCCACCCGCGCCACCAGCGTACAGGTTTTGGTGGTGCCAATATCAATTCCGACGACGATTAAATCTTCCATGGCTTATTGCTCCATGCGATAGTAGGGCGCGTGGACGGTCTCCACGCTGACAACGGTGGGGGTGTGGCCCTGGTTGGCCAGCTCTTGCAAAATAGCTTGCGCCTCCACCAGCTTCAAATCAATCTCATCCAGCGAATGTCCAATATAAACGAAGGTGCCGGTTGCTTCTTCCCAGCCCAATCCATGCCGCTGCGAATACGCCAGTTCGGCGCCTTCCGGCATCACATTGCGCAGCTTCAGGGCCGTCAGCAGCACCTGCGGGTCCACCTGCCGGCCCCAGTTGTTCAGCAGCGCTTCTTCAAAAGCGGCTGGCAGCACTTCCAACTGAGCGCCTTCCACCGCTGCTTCTGATTCCAACAAAATAGGCGGTGCATCGGTGGCAATCACCACTGGAATGTCGCTGATCTCGCCGCGTGCCGGGATGATAATGCCATTCCCATCAATCCACAGCGTCTTATCGCCATAGACCCAGGTCAGAATGGGCTGCCGTTCAGTGACCGACAGGGTAACCTGGGCTGGCAAGCTCACATTGACCCGTACATTGGTCAGTTCTGGGAAAGCCACCCCCAGTTTTTGATTCAGCTCATTCACATCCAGTTCCAGCACCGACATGCCCTGTAATCCGAGGACGGCATTAAGCTCATCAGCCGTGACCCGCTGCAGACCTTCCACCTGGATAAGCCCAACCTGGAAACTCGGCGCATTCCAGACCAGCATAATGGCTACAAACAGGGCCACAGCCAGCGCGCCCGAAAGCATCCGCCAGTCCGGGCGAATGATTGGCAGTGAAGGCAGGCGCACTTCCACGCCCGTCGCACTGATGTTGTAGTAGAGCTGCCGGCGGGTTTTGGTGCGGGCCTGCTGCACAATCGGGGCGCCATAACCGCCGCGCGCCACCACTGGGCGGGTGCGGCTCGGCGTGGCGGCGGCCTGCCGTCGTGTTGGGGTGGCGCTTGTGCGGCGCGGTGCCGGGGTTTCGGTCCGAGTGCGCGTCTGCGTCACCGGGCGGGGGCGCGCCGGGGTTTTCGGCTCGCTGGGGGCGCTGGTTTGGGTTCGCCGCTGGCGAATTTGCTCAGCCCGGCTCAGTTCAGATTTACGGATAAGATTCATACAGCCCTCCTGTATTCGCGCTCGGTCAGGTCGTTTTCAGCTTTGCGTTCCAGCGCGAGTTCAATTAAGCGATCCACCAGCGCCGGGTAGGGCAGGCCGCTGGCCTGCCACAACTTGGGGTACATACTGATCTGGGTGAACCCCGGAATGGTATTGATTTCGTTCAAATAAATTGCCAGCGTCTTCGGCTCCAGCAGAAAATCTGCCCGGGCCATACCGGCGCAGTCAACCGCTTGATAGGCTGTGAGCGCGTAGGCCTGAACTTGAGCCGTAACCTCCGCCGGTAAATCAGCCGGAATGACCAGGCGGGAGCGGTCATCCAGATATTTGGCTTCGTAGCTGTAAAAATCATCGCAGGGCAGTATTTCCCCGGGAACCGAAACCTGCGGCTGTTCGTTGCCCAGCACGCTCACTTCAATTTCACGGGCGTGATCCAGCCCCTGCTCAACCAGAATCCGCCGGTCATAGCGGGCGGCCTCTTGCAGCCCTTCCACCAGATCGGCACGGCCCCGGCAGCGGGTAATACCCACAGAAGAACCCAGGTTGGCGGGTTTGGTAAACAGCGGGTAAGCCGACATCTGCTCGGCGGCGGCGATGACATCGTTCAGGCCCTGCCGGATTTGCTGTCGGGTGACGGTTACCGAATTCAGCACGGGCACACCGCAGGCTCGCATCACATCTTTGAACACGGCTTTATCCATGCCCAGCGCCGAGCCCAGCACACCCGCCCCCACATAGGCGATATTGGCCATTTCCAGCAGCCCTTGCAGGGTGCCGTCCTCGCCAAAGCTGCCGTGCAGCACCGGGAAAATTACGTCCAGTTCTGTCAGGGGATTCAATTGTTCACCGCAGTCGCCCGGTTGAATGGCATACAGCCAGTGAGCGCCGGGTTGGGGCAGCAGCGTGACGCGCGTCAATGTGTCGGCCCGGCCCTGTTGCAGCGCGCCCAACACATCCTCACCGGTGACCCACTCACCCTGGTGGGTGATGCCAATTTGCGTCACCGCATACTTGGCGGGGTCCAGCACTGCCAGCACCGAACGCGCCGACATCAGCGAGACTTCATGCTCGCCGGAGCGTCCACCCAGCAGTACCCCGATGCGTAATTTGCCTGTCATCAGCTTGCCTGCTCCCATTCGCCTAACAATTCAATCTCCGGTTCTAGTAAAATTCCAAACTGTTTCAAAACACTTTGCTGCACATGGCGCAAAAGCTGCGCAATTTCGGCCGCAGTTGCCCCGGCATGGTTGACAAAGAAATTGGCGTGTACCGTACTGACTTCCATCCCGCCGATGCGGGTGCCTTTCAGTCCAGCGGCCTCAATCAGGCGTCCGGCGTAATCGCCCTGGGGATTTTTGAACATCGATCCCAGGCTCGCGCCGGGGGGCTGCGTCTGGCGGCGGCGGTCAGTCAGGCTTTTCATCTGCGCCTGCACGGCTTCGGGCGTGCTGGGCGTCAGATGGAAGCGTGCCGCCAGGATGATGGCCTGTCCGGGCTGCCGTTTGAGGGCACTGGTGCGGTACGCATAATCCAGTTGTTCCACCGTCCAGGTCTGTTTGCCATCCTTACGGTGCAAGATTTCTGCCAGTACCAGGTCGTGCTGCACGTCTGAGCCAAAGGCTCCGGCGTTGCCGTACACGGCCCCACCCACGGTTCCCGGAATGGCGGCTGCCCATTCCAGCCCGCTCAATCCGCGCAGGGCTACCTGCCGGGCCACGCTGCTGAAGTTGGCGCCCGATTCCGCCCAGACTGTCGGTGGATTGCTGGCGGCATCCACCCGCACGCTGTGCGCATGGTTGAGGATCACCAGCCCGCGCACTCCTGCATCGCTGATCAGCACGTTTGACCCACTCCCCAGAATGTGGAAGGGCAGGTCCTGCTCCCACAGGCGCAGCGCAGCCTCTGCCAGCTCGGTGGCAGAGTTAACCACCAGCAGCGCATCAGCAGGTCCACCTACCCGTGCCGTGGTGTAATTGGCGAGGGTCACGTTTTCCTGCAGGCGGCTGCCGAACAGGCTGCGCAGTGCGGGGAGCAGTGTCGGTGCGGTCATCGTGGGTCGGGTGTCTCCAGTGTGCTGATGAAATCAATCAGCCGTTTGATCAGGTCCTGCTGCTCAGCGGGCTGCATGCCCGGCAGCAGTTCGGCGCGGCGCTGTCGAGATCGGTGCGCCGCCTCGCCCTGGCTGGGGACGAGTTGTAACGCCCCCCCGGCGGCTTTGGCTTCGTACTTACGTTGGGTTTTGGGATCAGACATGATTAACCTCCCGATGAGTCAGGGTGTCCAGCACCTGTTTGCTGATCTTGTCGGCGTCACCCGCCGAAAGCACCAGCAGCACATCGCCAGACTGAAGATGATGGAGCAAATAATCTGTCGCCTCGGCCAGGGTGGGCGTAAAATGGGCAGCCGGATGCTGCATTTGCGCCACAACCTGAGCGGCAGAAAAGGAAGGGTCATAATCGCGGGCGGCGTAGATGTCGGTGACAAGCACCTCATCGGCATCGCCAAATGCCGTGATAAAGCGGTCCAGCAGTGTTTGAGTGCGCGAGTAGGTGTGCGGCTGCCAGACAGCCCAGATGCGCCGGTTGGCATAGCGGCTGCGGGCTGCGGCCAGGGTCGCCTGGATTTCTGTCGGGTGATGCGCATAGTCGTTGATGACAGTGATGCCCTGCGCCTCGCCCAGCACATCGAAGCGTCGCCCGGCTCCGGCAAACTCACCCAGTGCCTCGGCGGCTGCGCTCAAATCCAGGTTCAATTGATGCGCCACTGCCAGTGCCGCCAGCGCATTGCAGACATTGTGCTCGCCTGGAACCTGCAGTGCCACCTGCGCCAACGGTTTTCCCCGATAAGATGCCTGGAAGGCATACCCGCCCTTGGGGTGCTGGGTCAGCTCAGTTGCCGTGTAATCCGCCTGCGCGTCTAGCCCGTAAGTGAAGCTGCCGCAGTCTGCCGCCACCTGGCTGTTGAATGAGCGGGCAATTGGATCGTCATAACCTGTCAGCAGCAAGCCGCCGGGATGCAGCAGTTGCACAAAGGCCGTAAAAGCATCCAGGTAATCGGTCATTGTGGGGTAACAGTCCGGGTGATCGTGTTCCACCACCGTCAAAACGATGATGTCCGGGCGCAGCCCCAGGAACATCCGATCATATTCATCCGCCTCGATGACGAATGCCCGGCCCTTGCCCGCGTGGGCATTGGTCCCCAGGTTTTTAGAGACGCCCCCCAGAATATAGCTGGGCTCCTGACCCAGAGCAGTCAGCATCCAGGCCAGCATGGTCGAGGTGGTCGTCTTGCCGTGCGTTCCGGCTACGGCAATGCCCAGGTATTCTTCCATCAGCTCGCCCAGGAAATCGTGCCGTTTGAGCACCGGTGTGCCGCAGGCCAGCGCCGCAACCACTTCAGGATTGTCATCAGGCACAGCCGAAGATCGCACCACCACATCGGCGCCTTGAATATTCTCAGACGCATGCCCGGCATAAATGTGCGCGCCCAGTTCAGCCAGTTCACGCGTCAGCGGGGAGAGCTGTTTGTCTGACCCGCTGACGGTATAGCCCCGCTCCATCAGGAGCCGGGCTATGGCCGATAGGCCGCTGCCGCCAATGCCGATGAGGTGGATGTGAGCCATTAGATAAACACCACAATCACGAACAGAAATGCAATCCCAACCGCAAAGAAGATGATCGGCGTGGTGCCCAGCCAGTG
>JAGOFZ010000179.1 GCA_017996955.1 Longilinea sp. | reverse complement strand
TGCACCGCCCGCCCGGTGCTGCTGCAAACCCAACCGCGCTTCGGTCAAAACTGGCCCGGCCTGACCGTGATGAACCTCAAGCCGCTTTCCAGGGCCGAAAGCCGCCAGCTCGTGGCCGAAATCTTGCAGAAGGTGACCTACCTGCCCCAGGTGCTGGTTGAACTGGTGGCAAATCGGGCTGAGGGCAACCCGTATTACATCGAGGAGATGATCAAAGTCTTGCTGGAAGACGGGGTAATTCTCAAAACCGATGAGCAGTGGCTGGTGCAGCCTGCCCGCCTGGCGGGCGTCCGTATTCCGCTGACCCTCACCGGCGTCATTCAATCCCGTCTGGATGCCCTGCCCTCTGCCGAGCGGGAGGTCTTGCAGCGGGCCAGCATCCTGGGCCGCCTGTTTTGGGATGAGGCGGTTGCCGCTTTGCAAGACGCTGAATCCCCCGTCTACCGCCCCCCCACAGCCGAGCAGGTTCAGGTGGTGCGGCAGGTCCTGGCAGAATTATCCCGCCGTGAGTTGATCACCGCGCGCACTGGCTCGCTTTTCACCGACGCCGGTGAATACGTCTTCAGCCACACCATCGTCCAGGAAGTCACTTACGAGAGCATCCTCAAACGTCAGCGGCGGCTGTACCACCGTCAGGTGGCGCGCTGGCTCATTAACCGCAGCGGCGACCGCGTGGATGAGCAGGCCGGGGCCATTGCCGAGCATTTTGAACGCTCCGAAGATTTTTCCGAAGCGGTTCAATGGTACCAGCGTGCCGGCGAGCGCGCCGCCAGCCAGTTTGCCAATGCCGATGCCATTCAATCCCTGTCACGCGCCGTGGAATTGATGCCCCCAACCGATCGAGCCGGGCGGTTCAAGGCCTTGCTGGTCATTGAGCACTTGCATCATCTGCTGGGGCAGCGGCATCAACAGGTCAGCGTGCTGGATAATCTGCATATGCTGGCCGAAGAGCTGCACGACACTACCTTCCTGGTGGAAGTCTTGCTTCGAGAGGCGGCCTATGCCGAGTCCATTGGCGATTATGCCACCGCCATTCAACGCGCCGAGTCAGCCCTCAACATCTCAACCGCTGACAGGCTGGATGCCGCCGCACACCTGACAATTGGGCAGGCGCTCTCCCGTCTGGGCAATATTGACGCGGCCCGCTCCCGGCTTGAACAGGCCCTGGTCCTTTCGCGTCAATCTGGCGAGCATATTATCGAAAGCGAGAGTTTGCGTGTCCTGGGCAACACCTTTCTGGATCAGAATCATTACACCGAAGCGCGCCTGGTGTATGTGCAATCGCTCCAGGTGGCCCGGAAGAGCGGCAATCACTGGGTGGAAAGCTGGGTCTTGAATAACCTGGGGCTGGCCGCGCTGCTCGAAGGCCGCTTTGATTTGGCCCGCACGGTCTTACAGCAATCCGCTGACCTGGCTCAAGAAATTGGCAACCGGCAGGCGCTTTCTTACACCCTGGGCAACCTGGGTGATCTAGCCTGTGCCAATGGCGAACATTCCCGCGCCAACCAGCTTTATCTGCGCTCGCTCCAGCTTTGCCGCAGCATGGGCGACCGCCTGGGCGAAGCCATGTCCGATGCCAACCTCGGGCGGCTGGCCCTGTATCACGGCCGGCTGGGCGAAGCCGATTTTCACTTTACCCAGGCTCTGGAATTAAACCGCAGCATTGGCAACCGCGCCGGTGAGGCCGAGGTGCTGGCGCTCCGCAGTCAGGCGGCGCTTTACCTGGGCGAACTGGAAAACGCCCACCAGTGGAGCACCCTTTCGGCGCAGGCCGCCGAGGATGTGGGCGACCGCGGTTCGCTGGCGCTGGCGTTCTCGGTGCAGGCCCAGGCGCTGGCGGCTTCCGGTCACCTGCGCCGCGCCTCCGATGCCTGGCAGCGGGTTATCTTGCTGTACACAGAGATAGAACAGGCCGAACTTGTCCTCAATGCCCAGGCCGGGCAGGCCTGGATTTGCTGGCAGCAAGGTCAGATGGTCGAAGCACAGCAATCTGCCGGAGAAGTTGCCAGCGCATTGCTGTCGCTGCCGCCGGCCCCGGTTTCGACCACTATCTGGGCTGCCCTGACCACCTGGCAGGTTCTATCCGCCCTTTCAGATTCCCGCGCTTCCCGGGTGCTTCAAGCGGCTGGTGCCCAACTGCTTGCCCAGGCCGATCATATTGAGGTATCCCAGCGGCAGTCTTTTTTGCAGAACATTCCCCACCATCGTCAATTGCTGGCAGCTTACCAGCAGGAGTTCCCGGCCAATGAATGAATTGGAACGTCTGGAAGAGACCATCCTTGCCCTCGAAGCGCAGCGCGCCGTGCTGGGTTCCGCTGTGGTGGATACCGCTCTGGCGCCCCTGCGTGAAAAGCTGGCTGTCTTGCGTTCGCAGTCTGCCGGGCAGCAGCGCCGCCATGTGACGGTCTTGTTTGCCGAACTGATCGGGGCCTCTGCCCTGGCGCAGTCGCTGGATGCCGAGGATTTGAATCAACTGCTCAATGCGCTTTGGGCAGAGTTGGATCGCCTTATCCTCGATTATGGCGGGCGGATTGATAAGCACGTTGGCGGCGAGGTGATGGCGCTCTGGGGCGTTGCCGCCGCCCGCGAAGATGACGCCGAGCGCGCTATCGAATGTGCCCTGGCGCTGCGCGCCGCGGCGTGCAGCTTCCAGCTTCCCCTGCCTGCCGCCGCCGAAACGGCCAGCCTGCAGCTGCGCCTGGGCTTGCATACCGGCCCGGCGCTGCTGGGGGCAGTGGGCAGCCGGGGCGAATTTACCGCCATGGGCGATACCGTCAACCTTGCCAACCGGCTGGAACACGCCGCCGAGGCGGATATGATCCTCATCTCGCACGACACCTTCCGGCAGGTGCAGGGCATCTTCAGCGTTCGTAAACTGGCGCCCTTGGTCGTCAAGGGCAAAAGCGAGCCGGTGCAGGCCTATGAAGTTTTACTGGCAAAGCCGCGCATGTTTCGCATTCCCAGCCGCGGCGTTGAAGGCATTGATACCCCCACCATCGGCCAGGCGGAGGAGCTGACCCGGCTGCAAACCATCCTGCTCCAGGTCTGCAACGACAGCACCGCTCAAACGGTTCTGGTCACGGGCGAGGCTGGCATGGGCAAATCGCGCCTGTTGGATGATTTTCGCGCTTGGATTGAACCCCAACCGATCATCTATCGTATGTTCCAGGGCCGGGCCACGCTGCAAACTGCCGCCCTGCCCTATGCCCTGCTGCGAGACCTGTTTGCTTTTCGCTTTGGCCTGCAAGACAGCGATCCGCCCGCCTTGGCCTGCCAAAAAATGGAGGCTGGCTTTGAGGGCTTTATGGGCTCCGGCGGGCGTGAAAAAGCCCATTTTGTCGGCGCTCTGATCGGCATGGATTATTCCGACAGCCCCTACCTTGCCGCGGTGCGCTCCGATGCCCGCCAGCTCCGTGACCGGGCCTTGCAGTACCTGGTCGAGTTTTTTACGGCGGTAATGCGCGAGCTGCCAGTAGTTGCTTATATCGAGAATATCCACTGGGCCGACCCTCACTCTTTGGCTGCCCTCGATTTTCTGGCCGCCAGACTGGAAGGCCAGCCGTTTTTGTTGATTTGTACGGCTCGCCCGTTGTTATTTGAGCGCTTCCCCGACTGGGGTAAAAACCACCCCGGCTTTACCCCCATCCATCTGGTGCCATTGAGCGAAGCCGAGACCCGCCAGCTCGTCATAGAAATCTTGCGCAAGGTGCCAGCGCTGCCCCAGGTCTTGAGTGAACTGATCGTCACCCAGTCTGGCGGCAATCCTTATTACGTTGAAGAACTGGTCAAAATGCTGATGGATGACGGCGTCATCATCCCCGGTGATGTGGAATGGCAGGTAACCCCGGAGCGCCTTGTCACGCTCCACGTGCCCCCTACGCTCACCGGCGTCATCGAGGCGCGCCTGGATTCGCTGCCCGCCCCCCAGCGTGAGGTCTTGCAGCGCGCGGCCGTTGTGGGGCGCGTTTTCTGGGCCGAGGCCGTGGCCTCTTTGCTGGCTCAAGATGCCTCTGCCAGTAATCTGCCCGCGG
>JAGOFZ010000178.1 GCA_017996955.1 Longilinea sp. | reverse complement strand
AGGACCCGCCCCAGGACACTGGTGATGGCCCGGAACAACAGCGAACAGGCCATGACCTGTAACAGCAGGGCGGAAATGGCAAAAATCTCTTTATCATAGATCAGCAGCAGCACAAAACGGGCATAGAAAATCAACCCGATGACGGCGGGCACTGTGACCGCGAACAGCAGTTCCGTCAGGCGGTCAGTGGTCTGGCGGAGGGCCTGCTGGCCAGTATCATATTTCTGGCAGAGGCGCGGGAAGAGGCTGACCACAACGCTCTGACTGACCAGTAAAACCGGCGCCATAATCTGGTTGGCGGCATTGAACAGACCAACCTGCACCTCGCCTGAAGATTTGGAGAGGAACAGGGGCAGGATGCTGTTGGTGATGGCGATGATGCCCTGCAGACCGATAAACGGCACGGCCATTCGGGCAATTTGCACAAACAGTGCTGGCGGGCCAGACCAGTTGGGGGGCACAATGTGCCGGGTGAGCAAAATCCACTCCAGGAGCCAGGTGATGGTGAAGGTGACCAGGAAGAGAATGCCGATCCAGCGCAAATCTAAACCGGCAGATAACATCCAGAAGGCTGCCAGACCGCGCAGCAGGCTGACCGGGACATTGGCAAGGGTGATCCAGCGAATTTGTTCATGCGCCTGAAAGATAGCTTCACACACCGCGGAAAGTGAATATGGGATGAGGCCGAACGAAATCAGCATGATGATCCAGGTGGTGTCTTCGGCGTAGTTCATAATGGAGAGAAAGCCAAACACCAGCCAGATGGCTAGGATTGAAGCCGCCAGCGATACCAGGCTGCCCTGAACCAAATAGGCGCCGCTGTTTTGCGGGTTGCGGGCGGTTTCGCGCACCAGAAGCATCTTCAGCCCCATGGGCGCCAGACTTTGAAGAAGGTAGAAGATGATGAGTGTGATGGACATTTGCCCAAATTCGTAAGCGCCAAGGTAACGGGCAATGAGGGCATAGAGAACAAAGGTGATTGCCCGGTTGACCAGGTCATTCGTCACCAGAGAGGCCGTGTTGCCAATCAGACGAGCGGTGCGGGTGCGGGAATGAACGACAGATGGGGCGGCATCAGGCGGATTCATGGCTGCCTCCACGAGTCATCAATTCCAGAGCTGAGACCAGCGCGGCCACCAGCCAGAGCGATTGGACCTGGGAACGGGCATCAAATATCTCGACCATCATGTGGGCCATCTGACCGACAATGGCGGCGATGAGTCCCAGGGCCAGGGGGGAGAAGAGGGGATGGTCACGGTTCCAGCACTGCCAGCCGCGCCAGAGTGTGAGGCCTAAAAAGCCCAGATAGGTCAGGATGCCACCCAGGCCAGTTTCAGCCCAGACCAGCAGGTATTTGTTGTGAACGACATAGAGGAAGCCGCGGGTCAGTTCGGGAATCATGTACTGCTTCATGTTCATCACATAGTTATTGGCGCCCACCCCCAGGAAGGGTCGGTCGCTGATCATCTCCCAGGCCAGCTTCATGAGCGGGATGCGCGCCATGGCAGCATTGGTGCGCATGCCAACCAGCTTATCGAACAAGACGCCGCCAAACAGCACCAACCCAATCACGGCGACAAACATCACCAAAATCACCACGCCGCCAGAAATTTTGCCGCGCAGCCAGAGCATGAGGCCCAAAAACATCAAAGAGATGGCGAAGGCCATCCAGCCGCCGCGAGAAACCGTGAACAACAGCCCCAGGCCACCCAGACCAAAGGCGATCAGGGCGCCGCCGCGCGCCAGGGTTGGGATGCGCGTGAAGGCCAGCCCCAGTGCAGGGGCCAGCAACAGACTGAAGAAACCAGCGGCAACGTTAGGTGAGCCCATTGTTCCGGCCATGCGGCCATAACTATTCACGGTCACAATGCCCAGCAGGTTAATCTGTAAACCCAGGAAGCGCTGGGCCAGGACAATCAGGCCTTCGAGGGCCAGTCCGGCCAGCAGAAACAGCATGATAAACCAGACATCCTGGGCGGTTTTGGTGACGCTGACGATATAGACATATAGAAGATACATCTGGGCGAGGAAAAAGATCTGAAAGAGGGCACCGCGGGTATCTGCAGCCACAAAGGTGGACAGGCAAACCACAACCATGTAGAGGAACAGAGGCAGGTTATCAACAAAGCGCATGCGGGGATGGCTGTGCGGGCGGGCCAATTCTTGCAGCAGATAGACGCCAAACAGGCCAGCCAGGGCGAGAGTTGTCAGGCCAATCATCCAGCCTTCGCGCATGCCCACGGGCGAGTTGACCACCCGGGCGCCGAGGTACACATCCCAACGCAGGGGAATATCGATCAGGATGGCGGCCAGCAAGACCTTTTTGAGGTTGCCAATCATCATCAAAGTGCAGGCGCCCGCGGCAGCAACGACCACCAGATAACCGACTTTTTGAGGCAGGCGGTCTTGCAGCACAGCCAGAGCGCCAATCAGGATGCTGGCAAGCACCAGCAAGCCGATTTGCGCCAGCCAGACTTTGGGCGACAGTCGAGTTGTGCGCCAGATCCAGTTATTCAGCCGGTTGGGAATATTCAATGATAATCTCCGCAGAAGATTGGGCCGGGATGATCAGATTGAGCGTCAGGCTGCCATCCTGGATCGTATAGGGGAAGGCATAGCCGTTCACGGTCAGGCGGACAATGGGAACGTTGAGCGGCTCGGACTTGGTGATGTGAAAGACGGTATCTGCAGCGTCCGGGTTCGCCAGGATCAGCCAGCGCGTGTACATCTGAACACTGACGGTGTCGTCATCATCGCGTTTAATCCGGCATAGCCGTTTGGCAATCTCGCCCAGGCTGCGCCAGGATACCTCGCCTTCCAGGGCATTCATCTTCCCGGCGACTGAATCAAACGCGTCCATTCCGGCAGAAAACAGACCGCTGCCATAGGGATAGGTATAGAACAGGGCGGGTTTATCCACCAGCAGGTCCAGGATGGAGGCCAGAGTATAAGGCTGGTAGGCCTGATTTTCTGTTGGCATGCGCCGGATGAGATTGGGAAAACCGGCAAAGTCGGTGATGGCGGGGGTCATGCCATAATCCCAGTTGGTGGGACGGACCGCATCGAGCGGCAAGTCCTGAGTGTTGACGGTTGCCAGATAGTTGTTGGCCTTTAGAAATTCAAGCGTCTGAACCGGGCTGATGCCGCCGGGGAAGATCATGATCCGATCAAAGGGGACGCGGGTCAGGTTTTCGTGAAGCTGCATGCGCGCCAGGCCTTCAAGAATGCTGCGCTGCTGGTCATCGAGCGGGCGGGCGGGCAGCAGCGGCACATCGGTGGCATCGGGGGCAGGTGTGGCGTAACGGTAAAATTCATAACCAGCGCCGGTGTTGCCGTACTGGGCCAGTGAGAAATAATCCGGGGCGGTCAAAAACAGGGCCACAACCTCTGACTCGGACAACTGCCAGTTTTGCGGGATGAGGGCCAGGGTAGTGTGATAGCTGTTGCGGCGCATTAATTCAAGCAGGGCGGTGTAGTTCAAATCCTGGTAGGGTTCAAGCAGGGCGCCTTCGTCAATGGTCAGATTGGCAAAATCCTGGGGAGCGTGCCAGGTCTCCTCCCCCATCACATGGCGCAGGGTCAGCATAGTGGGGATGATCTGAGAGAAGCTGGCGGCGGAGTAATAGACTTCACGCAGGGCGATAAAATCCAGCGACTGACCGGTTTCACCGGAATCAAGGTAAACAGCGCCCGCGGCGGGCTGATCAGAGGGCTGCCAGCGGAGAAAGATGGGATATGAAACACCGCTGTTATCGGTTGAAGAAATCAGAACGGTCACGGGGAGCGGATCGACAATGTTGAGGGCAAAGGTGTCGGGAGCAGCAGCCTGAGACGTGATGATATTCTGCCCGGTCAGTTCAAGCGTGATTTCGGGTGCAAGGCGGCTGACCTGCCAGTCTTTGGTGGTATCTTCGGGGCGGGTTACGCCTGCCACAGCCCCGGCGGTGAGGGCAGAAATCAGACCTGCATTTTGCAAATCATCCAGTTTGCCCACCAAAACCGAGACACCCTGCTGATTAACTGCCTCCATAAGAACTTCAAGGTCGCCGGATGAGAGCAATGG
>JAGOFZ010000177.1 GCA_017996955.1 Longilinea sp. | reverse complement strand
TGGAGAAGCCAATGAAAAACAAAGGTCTCTGGATTGGACTGATCATTTTGACCCTCATCTTCGCCGCGTTTTGGTGCGCCCTGGGGGTGGCGAGCCTGCACCTGCTGCCCGCCCCGCCAGATCTCAGTGCCCTGCCCGACCTGGCTCCCGCGCCAGCCTACACTTCCGATGACCTGTTCGCCATGCTCATCCGGCTGGAAGACCTGCCCGCCGAGCCTAAACAAGTCACCGGGCCGTATTATTATCTTCCGGACTTCAAGCGCAATTACACCGACGGCGTCAATGTCCAGTTCACCGGCGGCCTGGTGCCCAACGATTGGACCTACAGCCACAACATCTACCAGTTTGGCTCAGAATTCACAGCTCAAGACGATTATGCCAGCGCGCTGAGCCGGTTGGTGGGTTTTTCGGCGCCCGCGGCCCAGGCCCTGCCCCCGCTGCGCGCCGACGAGTTCAACCTGGTCTGCACCGAGATCGCCAGCCGCGCCAGCCCCTACTGCATCTGGACGGCGCGCTACGATACGCTGGTGGTCGAGCTGATGGCCTGGCTGGAGCCGGAGCACCTCTCTTTTGAGGATCTGCAGGCCATGATCGGCGTGTTGGATGAACGCATCTCCGGCATCATCCAGGATGGCGGCGCCCGCCCCTGGGGCCAGGATTTTTAGCTTTCGCAAATCGGCAATTTCAAATTAAAAATTCCCGCAATTGGGGCTATAATTATTCCAATTGTTAATTCGATTGGAGAGATTTATCTATGGAACGCTCAATGATTGGCAGCCTGCGACAGGCCATTGGTCAGAAAGTGACGATTTCTGGTTTCTTGCAAACCCTGCGCGACCAGAAGAAGATGCAATTTTTAATCATCCGTGATACCACGGGCGTGGTGCAGGTCTTCCATTGGAAGGCCAACGACCCCGCCCTGGCCGAATTCATCTCCACGCTGACGCCCGAAACCGCCGTCACCCTTACCGGCACCGTGGCCGATAACCCCTCCGTCAAACTGAACGGCATGGAAGTGCAGCTCGAATCGCTGCGATTGGAGAACCTGGCCGAAACCCCGCTGCCCCTCGACCTGTTTGCCGAGGCCCTGCCCCCCGTTGATTACCGCATGGACTGGCGCTACCTGGACCTGCGCCGCCCTGCCAGCCAGTTGATCTTCCAGGTGCAGACCACCGCCGAAATGGCGATGCGCGAATACTGGATCAAGCACAACTTCATGGAAATTCACACCCCCAAGCTGCTCAGCGCGCCCAGCGAAAGCGGCGCCGAGCTGTTTGAGGTGGATTATTTTGAGCGCAAGGCCTACCTGGCGCAGTCGCCGCAGTTCTACAAGCAGATGGCCATGGCCGCCGGCTTTGACCGTGTGTTTGAAATTGGCCCGGTCTTCCGCGCCGACCCATCTTTCACCGCCCGCCACATGACCGAGTTCACCGGCGTGGATATGGAAATCTCGTGGATCGAATCGCACGAAGATGTGATGGCCTTTATGGAAGGCTGGCTGCAGTACGTCTATCAGCGCGTGGCCGATGCCCACGGACAGGCGATTAAAGAGGTGCTGGGCTACGAGCTGGTGGTGCCCACCCTGCCCTTCCCGCGCATTTCCATGGCCGAGGCCATCAAAATCCTCAAAGCGCGCGGCTACGAGCTGCCCGCCGATAAAAAGGGCGATATTGACCCCACCGGCGAGCGGATGCTGGGCCAGTATGTGAAAGAAACCTACAATCACGACTTTGTCTTCGTCACCGATTGGCCGATCAGCGTGCGCCCGTTCTATCATATGCGCTATGCCGACAACCCCAACCTGACCATGAGCTTCGACCTGCTGGCCTGCGGCCTGGAGATTACCACCGGCGCACAGCGCGAGCACCGCGTAGAGGTGTTGAAGACCCAGGCGCTCGAAAAAGGCCTGACGCTGGAAGGCATTCAGTTCTACCTCGATTTCTTCCGCTATGGCTGCCCGCCGCACGGCGGCTTTGGGCTGGGCCTCTCCCGCCTGCTGATGGTGATGCTGGGCATCCAGAACATCCGCGAAACCGTGTACCTCTTCCGCGGCCCCACTCGCCTGACGCCGTAAAAGGATTAAAAATGATCACTGGCTCACGCACCCGCCTGCGCGGGATTGAACGCGACGACATCGCCCGCTTTACCGTCTGGATGAATGATCCGGAGGTGATTGAAAACCTCCAGGTGCGCTCGCCGTTGTCTTTTGCCAGCGAAGAAAAATGGTTCGAGCGCAACCTGACCAAGCCGCTGGAAGAACAGGTGCTGGCGGTTGAAGCCAGGACCCCGGCGGGCTGGGTGCATATTGGCAACTGCGGCTTCCACAACGTCAATTGGCTCAACCGCTCCACCGAACTGGGCATTGCCATTGGCGAAAAAGCCTACTGGAGCCAGGGGCACGGCACCGATGCCGTGCGGCTGCTGCTGCGCTACGGGTTTAACGAATTGAACCTCAACCGCATCTGCCTGCATGTGTATTCATTCAACACCCGCGCCATCCGCTGCTACGAAAAGGCCGGCTTTGTGCTGGAAGGCCGCCTGCGCCAGGATGTGTTCCATCATGGCGAGTATGTGGATGCTTTAGTGATGAGTGTGCTGCGCTCTGAGTGGCGCGACACGGAGATCTAATCCCCTTATAAGGAGGGCTGAAATGCCCGTCTCAAGTCGAACGCGCCACGAGCGCATGAATTACGGCCATATCCAGTTGTTCGCCGGCACCGCCTGCCCCGACCTGGCTCAGGCAGTGGCCGAGCATATTGGTATTGAACTGCGCGGCCGGGATGTGATTGCCTTTCCCAACGACAATCTCTTTGTCCAACTGCACGCCAGCGCCCGCGGGCAAGACTGCTACGTCATCCAGACCACCTCGGTGCCGGTGCACCGCAACCTGATGGAAATGTTGATCCTGGTGCAAACCCTGCGCCTGGATTCTGCCGCCCGCATCACGGCGGTGCTGCCCTATCTGTGCTATGCCCGCTCCGACAAGAAAGACCAGCCGCGCGTGCCCATTACCGCCAAACTGGTCTGCGATATGATTGAAGTGGCCGGGGCCGACCGCTACATCACCTTTGACCTGCACGCCAAGCAAATTCAGGGCTTTTTCTCGGTCCCCGGCGACGTGCTGACCGCCTTCTACATCCTGTCTGATTATCTCAAGGGCATGCAAGCGCAAATGCACCAGCCGGTGGTCGTCACTGCCGACCTGGGCTTTGCCAAAAAAGCCCGCAACTACGCCGCCGCGCTGGATGTGCCGCTGGCCTTTATCGAAAAGCGCCGCATTGGCAACGAAGCCCGCTCGCAGGCCCTCTCGCTGATTGGCGATGTGGACGGCCGCGACGTGATCATCGCCGATGACGAGGTGGATACCGGCGGCTCAATTGAATCGGCGGTGAACCTGGTGAAAGAGAAGGGCGCCCGCAATGTCTATGTGGTCTTTGTGCACCCGGTGCTCTCGCAGAACGCCGCCGCACGGCTGGCGGCCCTGCCGGTCACACAGTTCATCACCACCGACACCCTGCCCCTGACCGCCGAAAAACGCGCCCACCTGGGCGACCGGCTGACGGTGCTTTCGGTGGCGCCGCTGCTGGGCGATGTGATCATCCGCACCAACGAAGGCCGCAGCGTTGGCGAATTGTTCAACGAGTAGATCGAGAAGCCATGCCAGAACTGCCAGAGGTTGAGACGATTGTGCGAGCGCTGCGAGACGGCGGCCGCGGGGGGGCGCCCGTGCTGGGCTGCACCTTCAGCGGCGCCGAGCTGCGCTGGGCGCGCACCCTGGCAGAACCCGCTCCGGCAGCGTTTGCCGCCCGCCTGACCGGTCAGCGCATTGAGGCCGTTGACCGCCGCGCCAAGTTCCTCTGGCTGCATCTGACGCACGACGCGCTGCTGATTCACCTGCGGATGAGCGGCGACCTGCGCGTGGATGCCGCCGCCGCCCCGCCCGAGCCGCACGACCGGGCCCTGCTGCTGCTGGACAACGGCCTGCGCATCGCCTTCAACGATACGCGCAAGTTTGGCCGCCTCTGGCTGACGGCAGAGCCGCAGCGTGTGCTGGCGCACCTGGGCCCCGAAC
>JAGOFZ010000176.1:2194-4103 GCA_017996955.1 Longilinea sp. | reverse complement strand
CCGCCGATGTAGGCAATCCGCTCAAATCCATATTGCAGCACATGTTCAACCAGCTTCACAAACCCATTAAAGTTATCAACTTCAACCCGTGGGTAATCAACCCCATCAAGCGAATGTTCTAACCCGCTGAACGGCTTGTGCTGATCCCGCAAATATTGCACGCGCCAGTCGTGAACGCAAATCCGGTTCAACACCAGCCCATCCACTTTATTGCCCTGCACCCACTGATGATAGATCTGCTGTTCGGTCTTGCTCTGGGGTGGGGCGGTGCTGATGAGTAGATCAAAACCCTGCTTTGCTGATTCATCCCCCATGCCCTCAATAAATTCCGAATAGTAGGAATCTGCAAACCGCGGTGAGTACACCGGCATAATATACCCAATCGTGTCGCTCTTCTGCCGCCGCAGTTGACGCGCGGCCCGGTTGGGAGCGTAGCCCATCTCTTCGGCCGCCCGGATAACCCGTTCCCGTGTCTCTGGGGATATATCCGCATACCCATCCAGAGCGCGCGAAACCGCCGCAATCGATAAGTTCAACTTTTGGGCAATATCACGGATGGTGATTGACATCTGTCCTCTCACTTTACTTAAACGTTTCAGTAAAATCATTTTACCGGAAAATTTTTCTCCCTGCAAGACTCAATTTATGACCTGTCCAGGGTGCCAGTTTTAGAACTCCCTAAGCTACCCCAGGGTTGACCTAACCTGTAACAGCCAGTTTGACAATGTAACTATTTTTGATTATTATCATCAATAATATCGTAAATAAAATCAATCACTTCCTGAAAGGAATTGCCCGATGACTAAAATCTTTGAACTCCCTGCTCTCAAATTCGCCTTCGATGCGCTTGAACCCGCCATTGATGCCCGCACTATGGAAATTCATCATGGCAAGCATCACGCTGCCTATGTCGCCAACCTCAATAAAGCGCTCGAAAGCGCCCCCGAATATTACGAACACACCATCACCGATATTCTCCGCAACATTCAGAGCGTCCCTGAGGCGATCCGCACCGCCGTGCGTAACAACGGTGGGGGCCATGCCAACCACACCTTATTCTGGGATATCCTTCAGCCGGGTGGGTCCAAACTGCCTCACGCCTCCCTCGCCAAGATGATCGACTCAACCTTTGGCTCTTACGATGCCTTTGTTGAGAAATTCAACCAGGCAGCCCTCACACGCTTTGGCTCTGGCTGGGCCTGGCTCGCCCTGGATGCTCAGAAAAAGCTGTACGTCTATTCAACCGCCAATCAAGACAGCCCTCTGATGGATGGTCAAACCCCCATCCTTGGCCTGGATGTCTGGGAACACGCCTACTACCTCAATTATCAGAACCGCCGCGCCGATTACATCAAAGCATTCTGGGGTCTGATTAACTGGGATGTGGTTCAACAGGCTTACGAAGCTGCTTAAGCTGCGGCCCAATGGCGTCGGTTACCTGACGCCACTCATCTAAATTCAATGTTTCAGCACGCCGCTGTGGGTCAATCCCGGCGGCGTGCAGCATTTCGGCCGCCGCGTCGCCCTTGCACCCCAGCCCTGCCGCCAGAGTGTTGCGCAGCGTCTTGCGCTTCTGGCTGAATCCCATCCGGGCCAGTGTGAAGAACTCCCCCAACTGCGCTTCCGGGATTCTGGGCTCTGCATATAAATCTACCCGCAGCACACTTGAATCCACATCCGGCGCCGGATAAAATGCGCCCGCTGGTATCCGGGCTGCAACCCGTGGCGCCCCATAAACCTGCACGCTGAGTGCCAGCAGGCTCATATCGCCCGGCGCCGCGCAAATCCGTTCCGCCACCTCGCGCTGAATCGTCAGCACCAGCCGCCGTGGCTTTTGGCTCGCTGCCAGCAAGTGCCGGATGATTGCCGACGTGATGTAGTAAGGGATGTTCGCCACGACCAGGTATTG
>JAGOFZ010000176.1:0-2094 GCA_017996955.1 Longilinea sp. | reverse complement strand
AAATCCGTTCCGCCACCTCGCGCTGAATCGTCAGCACCAGCCGCCGTGGCTTTTGGCTCGCTGCCAGCAAGTGCCGGATGATTGCCGACGTGATGTAGTAAGGGATGTTCGCCACGACCAGGTATTGATCTGACTGCATCAGCTCTGCCGGATTCTGCTCCAGAATATCCCCCGCCACAATTTGTACATTGGTCATGCCGGCCAGCACCTGCTGCAAAATGGGCACCAACTGCTGATCCAACTCAACCGCCACCACCCGCTGCGCGGCCTGGCTCAAATGCCGCGTCAGACTGCCCAGTCCAGCGCCAATCTCCAGCACTTCATCCTCTGGCTGTATCTCGGCTGCGGTAACCACACGCTGCAATGCCGCATTATCCATTAAGAAATTCTGCCCCAGTTTTTTCTTGGGGTTCAAATGGGCGCTGCGCAGCAGACCAGGAACGTCCAGAGTGGGTAGGTTCATGGCAGGATATAGGGAATATTAGCTGGCACGGGCGTCAGGAAGTACATCGTCACACCCCAGTGCCAGTTTTCAAAATTGGTTTCATCAAAACCCAGGTCAATCCAATCTCGCCCGGGAATGCCCAACCCCCAGTCTTCAATGCTGCCCACGCCGTAATCCGGCACATAAATGGATTGCCCCGCCATCACCTTATACCAGGAGTGGATCACCGCCACCACGCCTTTGTGCAGGGTTGTGCCCATGGCGGTCGTATAAGAGCAGTATCCGTTGGGGTAGCAGGGGCGGTAAGATGTGGCATAAACCTGAACTGCCCGCCAGTACTCGAAAGTACCATCCGCAGTTGAGATAGTGCGTATAACCACCTGGGTGCCGTATCCTACTTCAGCCGCCCGGGGCTGCCGGGCAATCCATTCGCCCTCAACCGTTCTTTGCACTTCAGCGCCGTCTTCATAGCGCACCCGTTGCCGCTGAACCTGCAGGCCCGTTTCGCCCGGCGTGATCACCCGCCGCATGTCCAGTTCCAGCGTTGGGTCGGGAACGTAGTTATTCTCAAAGGGTATCTCGGTGGTGTTCAGCACAACCGCTTCGCTCACCCGGATCAGTCGCACAAATCCATCTTCAGGCAGAGGTTGATCTTCTGACGGCTGGCTGTAATCCAACCCTTGCAGCGGAACCCCGGCTTGTGCCAGCGCCTGTCCCACAGTCTCTGCTGCCGAATAAGCCAAAACTTCACGCCCATCCACCTGAATCCGCAGCGGCTCAGCCCGCCGCAGCGTAATGGAGACTGGTTCCCGCAGGGGCGTTTCAACGGGCTGGCTCAGCAGGTCCGCCGCATCCAGCGGAATCCCGGCATCCCACAGTGCCTCGCCCAATGTCCGCCCGCTGGATAATATCGTCTGTGTTTCGCCATCCAGCGTCACCAACACCGGCACCGCCCGCCGCAGTTCCAGCACCAGTGGGGTCAGTGGCAGCACCGCATCTCCTGCCAGTTCTGTTCCGCTCCAGAAGATTCGATCCCCGTCTTCCAGCGTTAACCCGGCTTCAGTCAATAGCTCAATCGGCGTCCCGGCGGCGCTCATCAGGGTCTGCGGAGTATCCTCTGCCGTCAGCCAGATCTCAACCGGGCGCGCCCCTTCCGCCAACCGCGGCTGTCCATCGGGCCAGAAAATCAGTGCCAGCCCCAGCAGCAGCCCGGCAGATGCCAGAACAATCCATAACTTGATGTTTTGTTTCATTGCGCTTTCAATTGTACCGGATTTTTGGCCTGTCTGATACCCGGTAATCGATTTTGCTGCTGTCTCATCTATTCTCAAGCAACCTCAACGGATCGATGGGCTGAAACCACCCGCTCACGCGCCACTGGCAGTAGGCTGTCATTTCTGCCGGAGTGGCCGAGTTATCGTAATGGGCCATATTCCCCAGCGCCGCATCTGCTGGCCCCACCCGGATCTCCACATGCAAATGCGGGTTGAGCGCATTGCCACTGTCGCCAATCGTCCCCAGCCCTTGACCGCAGCTAATCGCCTCACCGATCTGAACTGTGGGAGCCTCTTGTAGATGTGCATATAAAATATAGTATGCCCGCCGGGAGTTATCCCAATCAGGCAGGGTTTCAGGCTGCGGGCAGGTCA
>JAGOFZ010000175.1:1850-4118 GCA_017996955.1 Longilinea sp. | reverse complement strand
GCAACCGGATTATGTTTCCCATTCGCGACCCGCTGGGCCGCATGGCGGGGTTTGGCGCCCGGATTTTAGACCCCAATGACGTGCCCAAATTTCTCAATTCGCCACAGACGGCCCTGTTTGATAAGGGTCGGTTGCTGTACGGGTTGGATCAGGCCCGCAAGGCGATCCGCACGGCTGACCAGGTGGTGATTGTGGAAGGCTACCTGGATGTGATTGTGCTGCATCAGGCAGGGTTCGCCAACACCGTCTCGCCGATGGGCACGGCACTGACCGAAGACCAGATCCGGCTGCTCAAGCGCTTCAGCCGCCGCATGGTGCTGGCGCTGGATGCCGACGCCGCCGGAGAAAAGGCCACGCTGCGCGGGCTGGAAGTTGCCCGCCAGTCGCTGGACCGCAGCGATGAAATGGGCTTTGATGCGCGCGGGCTGCTGCGGCACGAGGCCCGCCTGCAAGCCGATCTGCGCGTGACCACCCTGCCGCCGGGAGCCGACCCGGATGAGGTGGCTCTGGCAGACCCGCAGGCCTGGGCAAAGATTATTGCCGAGGCGCGCCCGATTGTGGTGCATGTGATGGAAACGCTGGCAGCCAGCCACAACCTGGATGACCCCAAGGACAAGAGCGAGATTGCAGCCCGGGTGCTGCCGCTGATTGAAGACATCCCCAACGCGGTGGAACGGGACGATTACCGGCAACGGCTGGCCCGCCTGCTGCGCGTGGATGAGCGCGCCCTGACCGGTTCGACCACCACGCCCACCACCCGCCCGGTCCGCCGCCGGCCCAACCTGCCCGGGCCCCGGCAGACCTCCCCCGCCCTGGCTGATGCCAGCCCCGCCCGGCTGGCGCGCTCGCTGGAGGCACACTGTCTGCGCCTGCTGATGCGCCGCCCAGAGCTGGTGTATAAGCTGGATCGGATGCTGCAACAGGGGCAGCTACGCCGCTTCTCACCCGAGGACTTTGAACAGGCCGATTTTCAAACTCTGGCCCGGCTGCTGCAAGAAGCGCTGGGACAAGACGGTGAGGAACCCCAGACTTATCTGCAAACGCACCTGCCCGAAGACCTGGAAGAAACCGCCACCGCGCTGGCGGCGCCGATTACACCAAACGAGCCTGCCGATGACCGCATGATGGAAGACCTGACCCGCAGTCTGTTGAAGCTGCGGCTGGTGCGCATCAGCGAAGGGCTGCAGCAGCTGCGCTTTTTGCAGGAGGAAATGCAGCAAGAGAGCGGAGCGGCAGGGCTCAACCCCTATCAAGAGATTATCATGCAGTATGCGCAAACCCGCAGCCGCCTGGATCAGGCGCTGGGCAAGCCGCAGATGGGCGATCAGGCCGCTTAAGCTTTGGGCTCGGTGGGGCCGCTTTCGTCCTGGGGCTTCTGACGGCGCTGACGCATGGCCGCCGCGCGGCCAGCCAGATCCTGGAAGAATTCGGTATCTACAATTTCAGAAACCTGCTGGGCTTTGCGGCTCTCATCAATCTGGATTTCCAACTGGGTGACGCGCGCTTGCAGGGTTTCTTCACGCACGCGGACTTTATCCATCATCGCATTGAAGGCCACCGCCAGGCGGTCGGCCTCGTCATCCAGCTTGAGGTCGGGCAGGTTCAAGGGGGTGTAATCGCCAGCGGCCACGCGGTCTGAGGCTACGCTGAGGGTGATCAACCGCCGGGTGACGCGCCCGGTGATGTAGAAAACCAGCGCCACAACCAGGGCATAGATGACGATAAACGCCAGGATCATCCAGGTATTTAAGGCCTCCAGGCGTTCCACCAGGTCGTTGGCCTTCATGTAGAGACCAATACCGCCCGCAGGGGCGCCGCTGGAGGTCTTGACGGGGGCGAAGGTCTCATACCAGTTGCCATCTTCTTCTTCAAACAACATACCACCCAGGTCAGATTCGACCAGACCGTTTTCCATGAATTCCTGCTCAATATCATCTTCAACCCAGTAGGGGTCATTGAGCCAGTAAGATTCGTTGTCGTCCCAGGTGGCCACTGCATCTACCATGACCATCAGCTCGCCGTTGGCGTTTTGCTGATAGGTGAACAGCTCGGCGCGCGGATTGTATTGATGGGCATCATCCAGGCAGTCCATGATGGTGAAGTAGCGTTCATCGGTTACATCACCGGGAGCAATAGACTCTACCCCGGGGCCGTAATCGGCGTTCATTTCGGCCATCATGTCGCCATCCAGGCAGGCGGTCACCGAATCGATGATGGTCTTGGATTCTTCGTCCAGAATGCCAAACACAGTGTTGTTAAGGAAGGCAC
>JAGOFZ010000175.1:0-1750 GCA_017996955.1 Longilinea sp. | reverse complement strand
ACCCCGGGGCCGTAATCGGCGTTCATTTCGGCCATCATGTCGCCATCCAGGCAGGCGGTCACCGAATCGATGATGGTCTTGGATTCTTCGTCCAGAATGCCAAACACAGTGTTGTTAAGGAAGGCACTCAAACCGACGTAGGCCACAATGAAAATCACGGTGAGCAGCGCCAGGATGGGCAGCAGCAGTTTGAGCCGCAGGCTCATGAATTTGGGGGCATTGGATGCTGGTTTAGCCATTTGATCTCTCCCTGAAGATATGGAGACCTGCAAGCCGGAGCTTGCAGGTCATTGGACGGGTAACGGGGAAATTAGACGATTTCAAACGAGGTGTGCACTTCGGCGACTCCGCGCACGGTAGCCGCGACCGAGCAGTATTTTTCTTCGGAAAGCTGAATGGCCTGACTGACTGCGGTATCGGTCAGACCAGAACCATGCAGCACATAGTGCACCTGGATTTTGCGAAATGCCCACGGCGGCTCGGAATCCTGCTCGGCGCTGGCCTGGATCTCCAGGCTTTCGAGCGTCAGGCGTTTTTTGTGCAGGATCTCAACCACGTCTACGGCAGTGCAGGAGGCCAATGCCACCAGCAGCAGTTCTGAGGGCTTCATGCCGATGCCCTCATCAGGTGTGGAGATGACCACCGAATGCTGCGTTGAATCGGTGCCGACAAACTGCTTGCCGCCAATCCAGCGAACGGTTGCACTCGCCATGATCTACTCCTTTTCGTACGGTGTGCCTTCGGCGGCGGGGGCATGTCCGCGCCCAACCACACCCGCCAGCACAACCATGGTGGTGATGTAAGGCAGCATCGCCATAAACTCTGGTGGGATGGTGCTGCCAAGGATGGTCAGCTTGGAGCCCAGCGTATCGGCAAAGCCAAAGAGCATGCCGGCGCCAAACGAGCCAAAGGGCATCCAGTTGCCAAAGATCATCGCTGCCAGGCCAATAAAGCCGCGCCCGGCAGACATCATTTCATCAAAACGGCCCACCGAGCCGAGGGTGAAGTAGGCGCCCGCCAGGCCCGCCACCGCACCGCCCAGCAGGGTGGCCATGTAGCGGGTTTTGAAGACGTTGATGCCCAGCGTGTCGGCAGCCTTGGGGTGTTCACCCACCGAGCGCAGGCGCAGACCCCAGCGGGTGGAGAACAGCGCAATCTGCAGCACAATCAGCAGGATGAACATGGCATAGACGAAGAAGTTGGTGTTGAAGAAAATTGGCCCAATCACGGGGATATCTGCCAGCAGGGGGATGGGCCAGCGCGGGAAAATGGGGCCGTTGTTGAGGTGCTGGTAGGTTTGCAGGAATTTGGCCGAAATGTATGAGGTGAAACCGGTGGCGAAGATGTTGATGACCGTGCCAGAAATAATCTGGTTGATCTTATACTTAATGGAGAGAACAGCCAGTACCCAGGCCATCAAAACGCCGCCGGCAATGGCTGCCAGCAGGCCAATCCACATGCTGCCGGTCACACTGCCCACCAGGGCACCCAGCATGGCGCCCATCAACATCATGCCTTCAATGGCAATATTGATGATGCCCGAGCGCTCGCACAACAGGCCAGACAGCGCCCCCAAGGTAATGGGCACGGCGCGCAGCACAGCGTTGCTCAACATGCCGCCCAGATTCAAAGATTGACCCGCTGCGGCCCAGACGATGAAGCCGAATACAAAAAACAGCGCAACGATCCCCAAAATCCAGTTGGTGTAGCGGCCAAAGCCGCGGGCGAGCTGAACGCCGCCAAGGACGGC
>JAGOFZ010000174.1 GCA_017996955.1 Longilinea sp. | reverse complement strand
TTTCTGGGGCGAAAGTCCGATGGCAATCCTGGCTCTATGACGCTCTGGCGGGGTGTGCAACGCTTGACTGATATTACCGACGCCTGGTTGATTTTCCATGGCTAACTTGTGGGTAAAGATAAGCCTTTAGGGAAGGGCAGGGGGTTAGGTTGAACGCGCAGCAAATTTGGCGGGGTGCCGGGGATTGAAATCCCCGGCCGCGTAGCATCCTTACAGGGCACTTCGCGACCCGCAAAGAATTTGTAGGGGCGCAATGAGAAGCGCCGCCCCCTGAGAGGCGGCGCAAAAGCGAGGTAGTAAATCTCAGGCCCTTAAATTTCTGCCGCCTGGAGGCGCTGAGCCACCTGCTCCAGCAGCAGCGAGCGGTCTTTCAGGAAGGCAAAGCGGGCCGAGCGGTCTCGCTTGCCGTCGTTGTAATGCACTTCCAGCACGTCCAGCAGCAGGCGGTGGCGCACATAGGCCCCGGCCACCTGCGCCAGCGGCAGGCGCCAGGCGCGGCCCTTGCTCCAGCCGGTATAGGTGAAGACCAGGTCTGAGCCCTGGATGCACAGGTAGCCGCTGCGCCCACTGATGGCCGCCACGCCCTGCGCCTTGCAGGCGGCGCTCCACTCGGGCAGCACATGCCGGAGCGCCACGCGGTGGCTGATGGGCAGCGCCTCGGGCTCTTCAATGGGGAAGATCATCCCGCTGATGCTGGCCCAGATGGCCTTCAGGTTGTACCAGCCCCACGAGACCAGCCGCGGCACAAACAGAATGATCGCCGCCAGCAGGATCAGACCCAGGCCCAGCCCAACCAGCGGGTATTTGAGCGCCAGGAAGGCCAGCAGCCCCGCGCCCACATCTTCCACCGCGCTGACCACAATATTGCTCACGTTTTCAGCCGGCGAGGTCACGTTCATCACCATGCGCGTGCCGGTCTTGCCCGTGTGCGAAACCAGCGCCAGGCTGCCCGCCGCCAGGGCGGCAATCACGGCAGCCACGGGGTCCAGCTCCACCACCACGGCAAAGGCCACCAGCCCCGCCCCCAGCGGGCGGATGAAGGTGTGAATCACGTCCCAGACGTTATCAACGAACGGGATCTTGTCGGCCAGGAACTCCAGCAGGTAGAAGAACCCGGCAATGCCCACCACCCACCACGAGCCCAGCCCTTCGAGGCCGGGGGGCGGATTGGTAACCCATTTGAGCTGGATGCTCAAAGCGGCGACCAGGATGGTGGCGTATAGATTAATACCCGAGGTCAGGGCCAGGGGCAAAATTGTCGCGATCAGGCGAAGCGTATCCATTCAGTCCTCCTCAAACCAGTATAGCACAATTGGGCCGGGGTTAAACGCCAAACGCCCCACCCGGCAAACTGTATTGCAAATTTCCAATCCCAATTCATGCATCTCAATCGGCAGTTTCAACTGCTTATTAATCGTTACTGCTCAGGCTAGATAAGAGGTTCATTTAGATGAAAGTATTTCACGCCTCTGTGGAGTGCGGGCTTCAGCCCGCATGAGGTGCAGGCTAAAGCACTTCCAGTGTGCTGCGCGACCTGCACTCCAGAAGAAGGCCAAATCCGCTCATAGCTGAGTAGTTACTATTAATCTACGCAAAGCGCGCCAAAAAGTTGCTGCCGCCCGCCTCACCCGGCCAGGCCGGGTTCGGGCTCTTCGCCATCATACTGGCGCAGGCGGGGCCAGCAGGCCGCCACCACGCCCGCCGCCACAATGCAGCCCACCCCACCGCTGATGATGGCCGCGGCCGGGCCAAAGGCCTGCGCCACTGCGCCGGCTTCAATCTCACCCAACTGCGGGCCGCCCTGGAAGAAAATCTGATTGATGCTGATCATCCGCCCGCGCAAATGGTCGGGGGTTTGCAACTGCCGGATGGTGTTGCGCACAATGGTGCTGACCGAATCGGCCGCGCCGATGAGCATCAGCGCGAGCATCACCAGCCAGAAGCTGCGCGCCACGCCAAACAGAATGGTGGCCAGCCCAAAGAAGACCACGGCTGCCAGCAGTAACTGCCCCTGCCGGCGCAGCCGGGTGCGCTGCGACAGCACCAGCCCCACGCCCACCGCGCCAATGGCCTGGGCAGAAGCCAGCCAGCCATAACCCACCTCATCCACATGCAAAATATCCACCGCCACAAAGGGCAGCAGCGTGTTGGCCGAGGAGAAGAACGTGGCCCAAAAATCGAGCACCATGCTGCCCAGAATGATCGGCTGGCGCATGGTGAAGCGGATGCCCTCGCGAATGTCGCTCCAGCGGATGAGGCGCGACCCCCGCGGCAGCGGCGCGGCGGCCGCCTGCTCCACCGGGCCCATCAGCGCCAGGGCCAGCAGCACCGCCCCAAACGACAGCGCGTTGAACAGGTACACCGTATTCAACCCGGTGGTGGCAATCATCACGCCGCCGAGCATGGGCCCCAGGATGGCACCGGTGTTGAAGGCGATGGATTGCAGCGAGAAGGCGCTGGGCAGGTCGGTGCGGGGCACCAGGTTGGGCACCAAAGACTGGCGCGCCGGCAGGTCGAAGGCAATGGCTGCCGCCTGGATGCCCGTCAGCAGGTAAATATGCCAGACCTGGATCACCCCGGTGAGCGTCAGCAGGCTGAGGGTCAGCGCTTCCAGCGCCATGATGGTCTGGGTGATGAACAGGATGCGGCGGCGGTTGAAGCGGTCGGCGACCACGCCGCCAATCATCGAGAGCAGCACAATCGGCAGGAAACGCGCCAGACCAATGCCGCTGACCACAATGGGCTGGTCTGACAGGGTGCGCAGGTGCCAGAGCAGGGCGGCACTCTGCATTTGCGAACCGGCGATGGAAATGAGCAAACCGCCCCAGAGCAGGGCGAAGCGGCGGTGTTGGAAGGCGGGGGGGATGCGCATCTAAATGAAAAGCAGCTCCTCACTGGTGGGGTGGGCGTTGATTTGCGGCACAGGCGGAAGCTGCGCCTTGAAGCGGTTGCGCCGCACGCGGTGGATCACCGCCTGAACAAAGCCGGGGTCAAACCCGGCGGCAAGGCATTCCTCCGGGGTGCGGCGCTCGTCCACCAGTTGGAAGAGCAGCCGGTCCACCTCGGCATAGGTGAAGCCCAGCTCGCCCTCATCGGTCTGCCCCTGCCAGAGGTCCGCCGAGGGGGCCTTGTCCAGAATGGAAGCGGGCAGGCCCAGCGCCCGGCTGAGCTGCCGCACCTGGGTTTTGTAGAGATCGCCCAGCGGGTTGAAGGCGCAGGCCGAATCACCGTAGAGGGTGGTGTAGCCCAGCAGCGCCTCGGTTTTGTTGCCCGTGCCCACCACCAGCGCGCCAAACGCCGCCGACTGGTCGAACAGGGTCACCATGCGGGTGCGCGCCATAATGTTGCCGCGCCGCACGGCGCTCATCTCGGGAAAGCGTTCGAACAGCGGCTCGACCATGGGCGTGATGGGGATGGTCAGGGCCTGCACGCCGGTGGCGTCAATCAGGCGCTGGGCATCTTCCAGCGAATCCGGCGCGGAGGTGCGGTAAGGCATCCGCACGGCCAGCACATTCTGCGGGCCCAGCGCCTCGGCTGCCAGCCAGCACGAGAGCGCCGAGTCGATCCCGCCAGACAGGCCCAGCACCGCGCGGGACAGGCCCGCCCCGGTCACCTGGGCGCGAATAAAATCGGTCAGTGTCTGCCGCACAGCGGCTATATTCAGGGTCAGGTCAGACATTGCTGCTCCCCGGCGGCTATTCGTCGCCGCCCTCATCGCTGATGGCGCCGGGTTGGCGCACTTCCAGCACCTCGCCGTGCAGGTTGATGACAATTCGAAAGCCCATCATGCCCAGGTAGGCGCGGGCCTCTTCGGGCAGGCCCACCTGCAGCAGCGCCTCAAACTGTTGGTCCATCTGCTGAAGCTGTTTGAGCAGCATGGCGCGGCTGAAGGGATCATCCTGCCCGGTCATGCGGCCCATCTGGTCAGCCACCAGGTCTTCGTGGCCTTCAATGGCTGCCAGCATGTCGCTGAGCACCTGCCGGTCCACCTCTTCGGATGGAATGTGGCGGTGAAAGCCTGCATCATCCACCACATAAAACGGCTCATCCCCCACCCGCGTCGCCGTGACGGGGTGATCAAATTCATCAACAATCAAGCCAGTAAAAAGCGCCTGTTTGGGCATA
>JAGOFZ010000173.1:1778-4140 GCA_017996955.1 Longilinea sp. | reverse complement strand
GCCCCGTTGGTAGCTGCCCTGATTGGCAGCCGCTGGAAATCAGCTCACCAGAAGCGCGCGCTTGACCAACGCCTGGCAGAAAGCTAGACCACGATACCGCCGGTTACAATAAACTTGAGGCGCCCTCCAGATTGGGAGGGCGCCTCGTTTGTTGATCACAACTTCTGTGCCGTCACAAACCAGTTATGCGGAACATTAGGCATTTCGGTTGGCAGCACCGGCAGTGTCCAGCGTCCAAAATTGGCATCAGGCTGCCCGGCCTGACTTAATGACACTTTCCAGCCTAACCCGGACAGAAACCCCACCGGGTCATCCAATGTCCCAACCATAGGCTACTTCGTGTACCTCAAAATCATCCAGGGGCCAGGTCTTTTCACCCAGGTATTTTCCCCCCAGCTTTTCATACCAACGCCGCACCGGGTTGCCCTTCAATGTCCAGAGCATCACCGATTGGCATCCCCGCGCGATCAGTTTCTCAACCGCCCCGCGCAGCAGGGCGCGTCCCACCCCCTGCCGCTGAACAGACTTGCATACATGCAGCGCAATAATTTCCGCATCGTAACCCGGATAAATCTCTGCCTCAGCGCGAGCCAGGGTGTACCCTACAATCACACCTTCCTCAGATTCAGCCACCAGCAGAATATCCGCACTGCCTGCCGCCAGCAGTCCAACCCAGTCCTGTTCCTGCTCCTCATAAGAAAACTGCGCCAGATAGGGTTCGGGCATCAAACCAGCATAAGCCGTGCGATAGCTGTCAACCTGCACCCGTGCAATCCCGTGGCAGTCTTTCAACTCGGCTTCGCGAACTTTAACCATGAATGATTCTCCTGACTGGAAATAATAATTCTGGATATTCGGATTCTTACCTGGTGCGATATAATTTGCTCTGGCTGGATGATGCAGCCAGTCCCAAAACTTTCCTCTAACAATTATAGCCCGATCATAATTTAATGACCGAAATTCAAACCTTGCTCCATGCCATTGCTGCTCTTGAGGCACAGCGATCATCTTTGGGAGATGACGTGGTTAATGCTGCCCTGGCCCCAATGCGCCAGAAATTAGCCTTGCTTCAGGGCCAGGCACAGTTAGCCGAAAATCAACGCAAGCAGATTACAGTTCTTTTCGCCAACATCACTGGTCTGGCAGCGCCTTCAGAAAATTTGGATATTGAAGAGTCGCGGGACATGATCCAGGATGTTTGGAAGCGGCTGGACCCAATCATTATCAGTCACGGTGGAGCCATTGATAAACATATCGGCGATACCGTGATGGCACTGTGGGGCACTTCGGTTGTCCGAGAAGATGATCCTGAACGTGCCATTAAGGCAGCTCTGGCAATGCAGGCAGCTTTGACTGCCTTTTGCAAAGAGCGCCATCTGGGGTTATCCATTCGCATCGGCCTGAACACCGGCCCGGTACTGTTAGGTGAGGTAGGCTCAACCCATGAGTTTACAGCCATGGGTGATACGGTTAACCTGGCTTCCCGTCTGGAGAGTGCCGCTCCGGAAGATGGCATTTTGATCGCACACAATACCTACCGTCATGTAAACGGGATGTTTGATGTTCAGGTTCAACCGCCGTTGACGGTCAAAGGCAAAGCCGAACCTATCCAGACCTATCTTGTGCTGCGAGCAAAACAACGCCAATTCTGGGTGGCAACCCGTGGTGTAGAAGGAATCCGAACCCACATGATTGGGCGGGATGTGGAATTGGCTTACCTGCAATCCACTTTGGGAACTGTTGCCGAACAGCGAAAATTGCAAATGGTCACGCTCGTCGCCGAAGCCGGGTTGGGAAAAAGCCGGCTCCTGCGAGAGTTTGACGCCTGGCTCGAAACGTATCAAAAATCGTGTGTCGTCATTCGCGGTCGCGCCAGCCAAGAGATGCAATCTGTTCCCTATGCCTTGCTGCGAGATATTTTCTCTTTTCGCTTCCAGATCCAAGATCGCGATCCACTGAAAACTGTGCAGGAAAAAATGGAGACCGGTATTGGCGCCGGGGCATCTGTATCCGGTGCGGCCTGGCCCGCCAGCGAATCTCCTATGCGGGCTCACATCATCGGCCATTGGATTGGCTTTGACCTGAGCGAAAGTCCATATCTCACAGAAATCCTGGAAGATGCCCAGCAGATCCGTGACCGCGCACTCATATATCTTGTCGATTACTTTAAATCGCTGACAGAATCTTCCACCATTGTGATCTTGCTGGAAGATATTCACTGGGCTGATGACAGCTCTTTGGATGTCTTTGAGCATTTAGGGCACATGTTAAGCCGGCACCCGGTTCTGATCATCACTGCAGCCCGCCCCAGCTTGTTTGATCGCCGCCCTTCCTGGGCCAGCGGGCAGCCTGTTCAGAATCG
>JAGOFZ010000173.1:0-1678 GCA_017996955.1 Longilinea sp. | reverse complement strand
ATTGCCGAACACTTCGAGCGCGCCGGTAATGCTGAAAAAGCGGTCAAATACCTGGCGCGTGCGGCTGTTGGCGCGCTGCGAACCTATGCTTACCGCGAGTCAGCGGATTATTTTTCCCGCGCCCTAAATTTACTGCCGTCCGGAAATCGGGATCGTATCCCCTTACTGGTGCAGTTTGGTGAAGCCTTATGGTATCTGGGTTCCTATGAGCAGGCTCAGAATTTATTGCACGAAGGATTGTCTTTGGGAAAAGCACACGGTGAAGAAGGGTGGTGTGCTGATGCCCTGATTCATCTGGCAGGAATTGCCAGGAAACAGGGCAACTGGCCTCAGGCCCAAACCTTCCTGAATGAGAGCCTGGAAATTGCCCGCCGCCTCGGTGATCAAAGCCGGATTGCCCATGCCCTGCACACGTTGGGTTGGTTGAATATTCGCCAGGGAGCTTATGCTGAAGCCAGAGCGTTTCTCCTTGAGAGCCGAGCGATTTATGCAGCTCTGGATGATCGGCATGGGCTGGCTGATTCCCTGAACGGGCTGGGCACTGTGGCGCTCAACCTGGGCGAGTATGAGCAGACCCGTCAGCTTTATCAGGAAAGCCTGGCCTTATTTCATGCGGTCAGTGACAGGCCTGGCGAATCTGCTGCCCTGGTCAATCTGGGCGAGGCTGCCCGGCGTCAAGGTGATTACGCCGCGGCGCGTCAATATTATGAAATGGCCTTGAAAATTGACCATGAAATGGGTGATGAACTCCTTGCCGCCATCACCCTGGGCAACCTGGGGCACACTGCCCTGGCCTGCCATGATTATCCAATGGCTGAAGCCTACTACCGCAAAGGATTACAAACCGCAGCCGCCATTAATGACATCCCTGATATTCTGGATATTTTATCCGGCCTGTCAGGCGTCCTGACGCACACAAACCGTTCAGAGCAGGCGCTGATGGTGTTATCGGTCGTCTTGAATCACCCCGGATTGGAAGACGAGAGCCGGACAATTGCTGAACAGGCTCTGGCAGATTTGCAGCACACACAACCCCAGGCTGTACATGCAGCTGGCTTGCAAGCCGGCCGCGAATACAACCTGGAAGAAGTTGTGACAGAGATTTTAGCGTCATTTGAATAGACACTCTCTGACCGTGTAGGTAAAGCCGCCAATCTGGTTTACAACCCCATGCCGCTTATAATTTCTGTTCAGCAATCTTCAAAACCCGCAGCGCTCGCAATGTGACCCATTTATTGGGCCGCTTCTTCGGCCCAAAATTGACCCAGGTCTTGCTGGTGTAATCATATTCCATGGCCCAGCGCCCATCAGCATCTTGCTTGTCCCGGATGATCTCAAGGGCCCGGCTCAGGCGGGGATCGTTGCCATATCCCAGGCCCGCCAGTGCCTCAACATTCTGCAGCAAATCAGTCACATAGAAAACCGGAAAGCCAAACTTCCACCAATTATGGCTGGGCGCCTGACCTTCTGGCGTGGGGTAATTTGCCATGGCAGGATCCCCGCTGAAGAGAAAATCCACCCCTTGCTGAATGGCCTGCTTAATTTCAGCCGTGCGTTTCTCCGGCGGCAGTTTGCTGAATGCCAGCATCACCTTCACGGCGCCCCAGCCGCAGGGCTGGCGGTTATTGGCGCCGCACTCAAAATTTGGCCCACACTTATAGGTGTAGAACCGTACCTC
>JAGOFZ010000172.1 GCA_017996955.1 Longilinea sp. | reverse complement strand
AATGTGACATTTGATGACGACAACGCGGTCATCCGGGTGATTGAGAAGATCATCCTGCCGTTGGGGCGCCGAATTGATGGCGACAGCCCAACCGTGGATGCCCGCCTGCCCGATGGATCGCGCGTGAATGCAGTCATTGCGCCGGTAGCGATTGATGGGCCATCAATTACCATCCGAAAATTCCAAAAGGGCAAGCTTTCGGTTGAGCAATTGATTCAGTTTGGGTCAATCACCCGCCCGATGGCGGATTTTGTGCGGGCATGCGTAGTCTCGCGGTTGAATATTGTCATCTCCGGTGGTACGGGCTCTGGTAAAACAACGCTGCTCAATGTGCTTTCGTCGTTCATTCCGGAAGACGAGCGGATTGTGACCATTGAAGACGCGGCAGAACTGCGGTTGCAGCAGGATCACGTGCTGCGGATGGAGACCAAGCCGCCGAACTCGGAAGGCAAACATGCGGTCACCATTCGCGATTTGGTGCGTAACTCGCTGCGTATGCGCCCTGACCGGATTGTGGTCGGCGAGGTGCGCGGCGGCGAAGCGCTGGATATGCTCCAGGCAATGAACACAGGGCATGATGGTTCGCTGACAACACTGCACGCAAATACCGCGCGCGATGCCATTTCTCGGTTGGAAACGATGTGTATGATGGCCGGGATGGACCTGCCGCTGAAAGTTTTGCGTGAGCAGATTGCCGCGGCGATTGACCTGATTGTTCAACAGTCACGGCTCAAAGATGGCAGCCGCAAGGTGACTTCGATCACCGAGGTATCGGGGATGGAAGGCGACACGGTTACCATGACGGATATTTTCAAGTTTGAGCAAACCGGGATGAGTTCTGATGGCAAGGTGCTGGGGGAACTGCGCCCGACGGGGATTCGCCCGCTCTTTGGCCCGCGGCTGGAAGCGGCGGGCTTCAAGCTGGGGCCAGAAGTGTTTGGCGCCAATCTCAGCGGAATGATGGGGCGGCGGTAACCAGGCGCGGCCAAAACTTTGCTATAATAGGTTAACGGAGACGGAAAACCATGAGCGCAAACGACAAAGTCTTACAAATCCGAACACGCAAGCTGGGGGTCTTGATCAAGGATGCCCGGATGGCGGCCAAACGCAGCGTGGAAGAATGTGCCCGCGCCATGGGAATCCAGCCAGAAACCCTGCGTCAATATGAAGCTGGTGCCAAACCGCCCTCACTGCCCGACCTGGAGGCGCTGGCGTATTACCTGGATATTCCGCTGGAACATTTTTGGAGTGCGCAGACCCTGTCTGGGGTGGATAATGCGGCAAAGGTGGAGCAGATTCGGCAGTTGAACAAAATCCGCAACCGGATTATTGGCACTACGCTGCGAGCCAACCGCACCCGGCGCAATGTGGCGGTGAAAGACCTGGCTGAGCAAACCGATATTCCGGAGCCCCAACTGCGGCGCTATGAAGCCGGGGAAATTCCCATCCCACTGCCTGAGCTGGAAATTCTGGCGGCGGCATTGGATACGCGCGTAGAAGATTTCTTTGATTCACGCGGACCGATTGGCAACTGGCGCGCACAGCAGCAGGCGGTGGATAAGTTTATGGAGCTGCCCGGCGACCTGCGCGATTTTGTCTGCCGACCGGTCAACCGACCTTATTTAGATTTAGCCATGCGGCTCAGCGCGCTGTCGGTTGATAGGTTGCGCTCGGTAGCTGAAGGCTTACTCGAAATCACTTACTAAGATGGAATCATATGGCTGAAAATTACGATTTACAAACGCTTATCAAACAGGCCAAAGAGGCCTATGAAGCAGAAGAATATTTGCAGGCCGCGCAAGGTTTTGAGGCGGCTGCCCATGCCAGCGAACTTTCGGGCGATGCACTTAACGCGGCGGAAATGCAAAATAACCGCAGTGTGGCGCTGCTAAAAGCCCGCAATCCCGAGGCTGCGCTGGAAGCCGCACGCGGGACCGACCTGATTTTTGCGCAGGCAGGTGATTTACGCCGGCAAGGTATGGCGCTGGGCAATCAGGCGGCGGCGCTGGATGATCTGCGCCGGGATGAGGAATCAATTGCTGCGTATCAACAATCGGCGGCGCTGTTTGAGCAGGCTGGCGAAAAAGATATGCGGGCGTTGGTGCTGCGGCGAGTTTCGGCAATTCATTACCGCCAGAAAAACACGCCTGCGGCGCTCTCCACCATGCTGGATGCACTGAACTGCCAGACCCGTTTGAGCCTGCAGGATCGAATTCTCAAAGGGTTATTGAAAATTGTTGCCCGGTTGAGCACCCGGGGATAAACGCGGCGGCCATGATTTTTCGCCGCCCCATTCCCATTGTGCGACCCGCAGCCGCCAAAGACCGGGCTGCGCTGTCTGAATTGATCAGTCTGAGTGCGCATGTGCATCGGCATCTGGATTGGCGCCCCCCGCTGGATTGGCTGGACAGCCAGCCGTTTCTGGTTTTGGAACGCGACGAGACCTTGCTGGCGGCGCTGGCCTGCCCGGCAGAACCACCGCAGGTGGCCTGGCTGAGGCTGTTTGTGGTTCACCCGCGCATGCAGCCCAATCAGGCCTGGGAAGTGCTGCATGCAGAGGCCGTGCGGGCGCTGCCGCTGCCCCGCCCCCAAATCTGCGCGGTGGCGCTGCAGACCTGGATCAGTGAGCTGCTACACCGGCAGGGATTTATCCATCACCAGGACATTGTGACCCTGGAATGGTCCTGCCAGCTAAAACCCCTGCACCTGCCAGAGGGCATCCATATTCGCCCGATGGTGTATGAAGACCTGGGAGACGTGGCGGAGATTGATCAAAGTGCGTTTGAGGAAATCTGGCGCAACCGGCTGGTAGATGTGACTCGGGCCTATTATCAAAGCGCCTATGCCACGGTGGCAGTTGACGCCAATGGCGCCATTTTGGGTTTTCAAATCAGCACCAGCAACGGGCCTCAGGCACACCTGGCGCGGCTGGCGGCGCGGCCCCATTGTCAGCGGCGCGGGATTGGTGTAGCACTGGTGGCGGAGCTTCAACAGCATTTTGCTCGTGAAGGCTTTTATATTGTCAGCGTCAATACCCAGAGCACCAATCAGGCTTCGCTGGCGTTATATCAAAAGGTTGGTTTTGTACAAACCGGTGAGCGTTTTCCGGTATGGATCGATTCAACCCCTGCGGAGGAAACGAAATGAGCACACGATTGGATGAATTTGAAGCTTACCGCACCCGGATGAATGAGCGGGTGATGCAGATCGACCACCTGGGCATTAAGCGCTTCTTCAATCTGGATACGGCAGCGTACCATGACGGTGCGCTGAGCGGAAAAGAAAAAGAGCTGCTGGGGCTGGTGGCATCCATGGTGCTGCGCTGCAATGACTGCATTGATTATCATATCTTGCAGTGCGTGAAGGCGGGCTACAGCGACGCAGAGCTTTACGAGGCCTTCAATGTGGCACTGATTGTGGGCGGCAGCATTGTCATTCCGCATTTACGCCATGCGGTTGAATCGCTGGATTTATGCCGGGAGCGGGAAGGCTAGCCGAGCGCAGCGGTTAAAGAAAAATTGCAGCAAGAATAGGTGCAATAATCAGAGCGGGCAGGAAGTTTCCAGCCCTGATTTGGCGAATTTCAAGCAGGCTGCTGACGGCAACCCCCATCAGAATGATGCCGCCAGTGGCGGTCATTTCGGTCATCATGGCGGGGGTGACGACGGCCTGAACCTGAGCCGCCAGCAGGGTGATTGAGCCCTGATAGACCAGGATGGGCAGCGCAGAAAACAACACCCCCACCCCCAGGCTGGAGGCAAAGGCCAGAGCAATAAAACCATCCAGAATTGATTTGATCGCCAGAGTTGAAAAATCTCCGGTGACGCCATCTTGAATGGAGCCCAGGATCGCCATGGGGCCGATGCAAAAAATCAACGAGGCAGAGAGGAAGCCGCGGACAAACCGGCTGCTGGCGGCCTGACCATCGACAGAGCCGGGCGAGAATTTGCGTTCCAGCCAGGCACCCAGACGGGCCATACCGGCCTCAATTTGCCACCATTCGCCCAGCAAGGCGCCAATCAGAATAGCGCCCAGGACCAGCAGGGCATTGGCGGTGGTGAAGAATTGTTTGAGGGCATAAGCCAGGGTAAAGAGGCCCATGCCAGCAACAACCGTTTGACGGACGCGGTCGGGCAGGCGCGGCCCTAAAAGCAGTCCCAGAGCGCCGCCAACCAGGATGGCAATCACATTGAGAGCAGTACCCATCAACCCGCCTTATTCTTTGCCAGGGTTGG
>JAGOFZ010000171.1 GCA_017996955.1 Longilinea sp. | reverse complement strand
ACGGGATTGAGGGGGTGGATGTGATCGAGGGGGTATTGGTGATGGTGGGGGTCAGGGTGATGGTGGGAGTCAGGGTGATGGTGGGAGTCAGGGTAATGGTAGGTGTCAGGGTGATGGTCGGAGACGGGGGAAAGGCTTTGTAGATGACCGGCTCGGCAAATTGATTGACCGAGAAAGCAATCGCAGCCATGACCAAGGCCAGCAGAATCAACCGCCAGCCGCGCGCGACCATTTCACGGCGCTTGCGGAAATAAAGCAGTTTTTTTCCTGAGACAAGGGCGCGAATACCCAGGTAGAGGCTGAATAACACCCCGACCAGCAGGAGAAAGAAGGCCATGCCAATTGCGGTTGCAATATCCAGGTTCATAGTTAGGCGGGCGTCCTCAATATCAAACCCGATTATAGCATGGTAAAAGGTTCAAACCGCTCATGATTTTCTGTTGCGTAAAAGTGTAGATTTGAGTAAAATCATTTAGACTTCCAAGAGCCATATCATGACGCTTGCACCGAACACATTACTCAACCAGCGGTACCGCATCCTATCTGTGCTGGGACAGGGCGGGATGGGGGCTGTTTATCATGCCAGCGACGAGAATTTGAATGTCTCGGTGGCGGTCAAAGAAAATCAATTTTTGTCTGATGAGTATTCGCGGCAATTTCAGGTTGAGGCGAATATTTTAGCCAGCCTGCGTCATCCCAACCTGCCCCGGGTGAGCGATTACTTTGTGGTTCCAGGGCAGGGACAGTATCTGATCATGGAATTTATTGAGGGGGAAGATCTACGGCAGCGGATTGAACGCCGGGGTGCCTTGCCGGTTCAAGAAGCGGTGATGATCTGCGTAGCAATATGCGATGGGATCAGCTACCTGCATGGGCGAACACCGCCGATCATCCACCGGGATATTAAGCCAGGGAACATCAAAATTACGCCCGAGGGACAGGTTATCCTGGTGGATTTTGGGCTGGCCAAGTTTTATAATGAGGGACAGGCAACCATTACTGGGGCGCGCGCCATGACGCCCGGATACTCGCCGTCAGAGCAGTATGGAACAGCACCCACAGACGAACGTTCGGATATTTATTCGCTGGGGGCAACGCTGTATGCGTCGCTGACGGCGACCATTCCAGAAGATGCGCTGGCGCGGGCAACCCGCAAAGCCAAGCTGACGCCGGTGCGCCAACTAGCGCCGCGGATCGACCGCCGGCTGGCAAGCAGCATTGAAAAAGCAATGGCGGTAGAAGCAGACGACCGGTACCAAACGATTGAGGATTTTCGAGCGGCATTAATAGATGCAGCGACGCTGGAAGATCAACCACCGGGCAGCATTATTGTCACCCCGCCACCATTAGATTCGAATCCAAGAGCGCCAATTCTAAGCTCAGATTTATTGAGCCCAGTTTCGCCGCCAACATCACGCCGCAGGCGCAAAAGGATTTTCTGGAAGCGGTACGGGGTGATGATGGGGATCATGGGGCTGCTGGTTGTCATGGCGGGGCTGCTGATTTTCAATCCAGGCCTGGTGATGGCCTGGTTGTCGGCGCCAACCCCTACTCAATCGACCATCATACAAACCGCAACGCCAACTACAGCAACCACACCGGCAATCAATCATACGCCCACGCAAACTCCAACCGCAACACTAACTCCTACAGAGGTTAGAACACCTGTGCCGCTGGGCGGGGGCACGGGGTTACTTGCGTTTGTTTCTAATCGAGCCAATGGATATCAACTCTGGATGATGACCGTGGATGGAAGTGACCAAACGCAAATCACAAACCTGCCAGATGGCGCCTGTCAACCTGTCTGGTCGCCAGATGGCACCAAACTGGCGTTTATCTCCCCCTGTTCGGGGCGGCAAACTCAGTACCCCAATGCGCGGATTTATGTGCTTAATGTGGCGGCAGGAGTCATTGATCCCCTGCCCGTGCCGATTAATGCCGCCGGGGATTATGACCCGGCCTGGTCGCCGGATGGGACTAAAATTGCCTTTACATCCCTGCGAGATGAGTTAAAACCTGCCATCTTTCTGTTTGACCTGGTCAGTGAAAAGCTGACCCGGTTGACTGAACCGGGGCAAATTGAACGACAGCCAGCCTGGTCGGCGGACGGCGAGAAGATTGCGTATGTGCGGGAGGTGGGGCTGTATCAAATCTGGTTGATGGATGCCGATGGCAGTAACCCAGAGCGGTTCACAATCAGCGGCACATTGAACGATATTTACCCGGCCTGGGCACGAGATGGATCGTATATCATTTTTTCGCAATATCCCAATAACGAATCGGTACCGATTTATCTGCGCGGGCTGCGAATGGATGATAAGAATACTCAGGGGCGCGAATACTACATTCCGGCAAAGCCTGAGAGCGGCGTGGGGTATGTGATGCGGGCGGATTTCTCACCCGACGGGACCTGGCTGGCTTTTGAGAGCTGGCCCGGCGGCAAGAATTATGATATTTATCTAATGACAGCCAGCGGCGCTAACGCCACGCGATTAACAACCGACGAGGCGATTGATATTTCGCCAGTCTGGCAGCCTTAGCCTAAAGTGAGACTTCACGCCGGGTCTGGGCTTTGCCGCGGCGGCGCATCCAATTGAGCAGTCTGGGCAAAACGTTCAAATATAAACGGTAGATGCCGCGATTGACGGGGTAATCCCAGGCACCAATTGTTCTGACAACCTGCCCGCCCAACCCCTCTTTGAAACGGAACACACCCCACATCGAGTCGGTCTCATCGAAAACATCTGGGGCGCCCCATAAATCGTAGAGGCGGCAACCTTTGGAACTAGCAAGGCGCATGGCTTCCCATTGAAGCGCGTAGTTGGGCATTTTGTCCCGGTGGTCGGCTGTGGACATGCCATAGAGGTACCAGGCGCGCCCGGCAAACCAAAAGAGGAAGACTGCGGCAATGGGGTGGGAATCAACCTCGGCAATCAGCGGCACGGCAAGGCCAGCATCCACAAAGGTTTGCCAGACATGGGCATAATAAGACTGCGGGCGGATGACAAAACCATCACGAATTGAGGTTTCGGCATACATGCGGTAAAGCAGCGGAAAGTCTGCGGGGGTGCCCGCCCGAACCTGCACGCCCTTGCGCTCAGCCAGGCGAAGGTTGTAGCGGGTCTTCGGCTTCATGCGATCCAACCAGGCAGATTCGTTTGACTGGAGATCGAGGATAACCGTATTCCGAAATTGGATTTGTTCATCTGAAGGGAGCCAGCCGCGGGATTGAAGCAGCAACTGTGCTGCAAGGCCAGAGGGATGTTCAACCGCATCTGGCGCGCCGGGGATGCCGGTTCCGAGTATTGCTTCTGGATCAATTTTAATGAAGATGGAATGCCTTGTTCGGGCAATTTTCTCCAGGTCAGTGATTACAGCAGCAACCAGGTCGGGCTGTGACCAATCGAGCAGCGGGCCGCGTGGGACGTAGAGAATATTGACACCCAGACGCAAACTGCGCTGCAAAACCAGAGCCGCGGCGCAAACTTCTCCGGCAGGTGTGCGCCAGAGATAAGGATAGGGCACCCAACCATAGGTTCGCTTGACCTCGGCCCAGGCGCTGGTTTGCAGAATATGGGCGCCGGGCAGCGCGGCGATTGATTCATCCCAGTTTTCCCAGGCAGCCAGTTCCAGCGGCATGGCTAAACCTCCCGTCCGGATCGGCGGCGGTACCAGCCGTACAGCCGATAAAGCGCAGGTTGATATACTCGATCCCAGGCGCCGGCGGTGCGCAGCAATTGACCACCAAAGCCGCGCTTGAAGCGGTAAACGCCCCAGAGGCCATCGGCCCGTTCTGTGAACTGTGCTTCCAGAACAGATTCCGCTTCGTCGGGCACGCCCCAGAGATCGTAGACCTCACAGCCCTGATCCGCAGCCCAGTGCATGGCCTCCCACTGAAGTAAATAGGCGGGCATGCGGTTGCGCTCGAGGTCTGAAGAGGCACCGTAGAAATACCAGGACCGACGCCCTTGAGCAAAAGCCATCAAGGCAGCCAGAGGCTGGTTGTTGTAGCGGGCGGTCAATAAGGCGCACCGACCTGCGGGAGCAAACAGATCGTAGGCGCGTTGATAATAGTCAAAGGAATGGACACCAAAGCCATCTCGCTGCCCGGTGGTGGTTATTAATTGATAAAAGGCATCCAGGTCCTGGTCGGCTGAGACTATAATCTCTTTGCGCTCAGCCAGACGAATGTTGTAGCGGGTTTTTTGTTTCATCCGCTCGAGCCAGTCGGCCTCTGAGCCAGAC
>JAGOFZ010000170.1 GCA_017996955.1 Longilinea sp. | reverse complement strand
GGCGAACCGTCTGCTCTACAGCCTTTTCCATAGCCATGAGATCGTCCTCGTTGAATTCATTAGGCTTGACCCGCAGTCCGGCCAGGAAATCCTTTTCGGTTAACCACTTGTAAACGCTAAAACCGAGGAATGCCAGTAACAACAGGCCATTGATGAGGCCAATGGGGCCAAGAAAACAGAGCAAAAAGAGCAGCCCGGAGGTATCCGGGGTGCCGCCACCACCAAACAGGCCACCAGCCAGACCGTTTAGAGCTTTGTCGGCAGCTGTCGAAATCATGGATGGCACGGCAAAGGTCGTGAACAACCAGAGCAGAGACATCAGTCCAACCACAAGGACCCTAAAGTTGCTGATTGGGGGCTTAATGTATGAAGCCAGGGAGATAAACAGGTCCCGTCCAACCTGACTGATATTCAGAGCCAGTGTTACCAGGCCGCGGCGGAGAATAAAATAGGGGCGCGTCTCAACCCATAATCCTTTTGCGGTCAAATTTTCATGCGTGAGATTGGTGTTTGGGATTTGGCGATCGTTGAACTTTGATGCAATCCGCTGAACCAGTTCTGGGGCGCGATCACCGCGTCCATCCATCAGCCAGCCAATGTGCCGGCGGCGGGCGCCACGACCGGCAAAGGGTCCCCAAATATTGAGCGAGGATGTCTGTGGCTGCTGCATGCCGCCGTAGGCAGGCGCCGATGATGGATAAGTTTGTGACATTGGCGGCTGGTATCCCACTGGCTGTTGGATGGGCTGCTGGGGTACGGGGGGCGGCACAGGTTGAGATTGGATCGGTGGTTGGGATGGAGTCGGAGGTGGCGGGGTGGAAACAAAAGCATTGAATGGCACCTGTGGTGGTGATGCAACCGGCTGTTGTGCCAGAGGCGAACCACAGCGCATACAAAACCGATAAGAGGGTTCATTTTGGAAACCGCACTTTGGGCAAATCATCCAATCCTCCTTGTATTCAATCAAGATGATGTTAAGTTGTGATAGAACTCGCTGATTTCCCCCACAAATCATCTTCAACCATGTGCATGATGGGGGTGTGAGAGGTTGTCTTAAGAGATTATAGCACGAAGAGAAACGTGAAAATTCACAAAACTGAAAGCTGCGGGTCCAGGCCCATTGAGTGCATGATTGTTAATCTTTTTCACCCCACATATGGCACCCTCAGGGAGGCTTGACTTCCGACATCTGAATTATTCCACCTTAATGGCTGTCAAACCTGGCTGTAAGTGAGCGGAGCGCAAATAACGACGCTACTGTTTGTTGATAGAATATCGGTAATTTATCGGCAGAGTAAAGCCGGACATTCGGGGGGATGCGGTTCAGAAATGTGAGCTGTTCGGGCAAACCGCGTGATGGAGGGCCTTATGTTGTCACATATTGATTCAAATACCGCTCAAAGTTGGCGTGAAAATGCTCCAGCCAGGCTTCAATAAACACCCTGGATTCGAACATTGGCAGCAAATCAACCGACAGGTCGGCCACCCTGATCGCAGAAATCTGCTCCTTCAGTGCCAGCATTGCCGAAGAAACGGTGTAAGGTTTTTCGCCATCCCGGGCCAGTTTTTCCGGCAGCGGCTGGACGTTCTTCTGCATAAACCACAGCAGATCATAAAAATCACGTCCTTTGATGAGCGCCCCATCTCGCCCGCGCTGAAAATTGCGCTCCAGACAAGCCAGCATCTTGCCAGCCAGCATGGTTTCCAGTGAGAAATGAGCCGGCACAAAACTACGCCCGTGATAAAACACCGGCGTGTTTTGAATCACGGCGGTCTGCGGATGATGGCTGACCTCCACCTTGAGGTGCAGTGCCTCATTGCCATAAGCGGATAACCCCAACGCGTTCAATATCGGGAATTTTAGTGTAATCCGCAAAATGCCCTGCCCCCCTTGCTGGGGCTTGGCAATCGTGCTGGCGTAGCCAAAAGTGTTTTTGAACATCTGCACCAGGTCTTCGGACAGATGAGAGAGGTCCACACCCGCGCCATTATCCAGGTCAATGTCTTCAGACAGCCGGTTCAGGTCATAGACTACGTGCAGGCAGGTACCGCCATAAAAGTTCAACCGCCGGTAAATCGGGTGGTTATAAAGAAAGTCCAAGACATAGGCCTGCAGATCTTCTTTGAGAATAATGCGCTGGGTCTCTGGCGAAAGCCGGGGATCTTTTTGCGCAAGCGTGTGCTGTAAGACTTCAATCAGGGTTGCCATACATGGCTCCTAAAGTTGGCTAAGATGGCTCGCATCTTGGGTGAGCCACTGGTTTCCACCCACCCGGCAAAGGCCTCCTGAGATTCCGCATCCACCTCATCCAGGTTCAGGCGCAGTTCTTCGGCCAGATCAAACCGGGGGGAACTGAAGGCAGCAGAAATGGGGCGCAGGTAGAGATAATCGAAGAGCGCTTTTGCCAGGTTAGCCGTGGCGTAACGGATGCCAAAGTATTCGGTCAGAGTAAAGCCGCAGTACCAATCTGGGCGGATGTGCCGGTACCAGAACGTGCCTAATGGATTGGTGATGGTACGTGTGTTCCGGGTGGTGATACAGGTCACGGGGTAAGTGGTTTCGGTCAGCAGGCTATGCTGCTGGAGGATGTATTCCAGCGAAACATATGAGTTGGGCAGCAGGATGGCACTGATTGCTACCGAGAATTCCGCATCCTGCCGGTGCTGATCATGAAACCGGCTGGACATATAGACGCCTTTTTTGATCGCCAGAATATGCCCAGCCTGAGCCCAGCGATGCAGCAACACCCGGGCTGTCTGGGGTGATTCAATCCCGGCAGCCTGCTTGAAGCCCTCGATGGTGAAGTAGGGCATCGCCTCGAATACGCGCAGTAAATCTTTTTTCATATTGGATAATATACAATTTATGTATATTATCCAATATAGAAATGGAAATGTCAAGCGGTTTATTCAAAGCTGCGCTTTGATAACAGGGCAATCGCACTAAATTGAAAGTACCTTGAAGAAGTAATTCTCATCCCAACCGCACTGCAAACGTTTGGCCTGGAGGCCACCCTTAGCCGACCTCTCCTTTCGCAGCAGATTAAGGGCAATGCGGCGGATGACAGCCAGGTTTTCAGGAGCATGATCTTTACGCACTCGGCTCCGATCTTCGTTGAAGGCGACATCCAGGACCCAGTGAACCGAGTTTTCGATCCCCCAATGATCACGGATCGCTTGCAGGAGCCGATCTGCGTTTGGTGCCAGACTGGTGATGTAATACTGCATCTCAACCTGGGTTCGGTCAGCAAGGCGTCGTTCGCGCCGGATGCAAACCAGGCTGGTCAACCGCTCCCAATCGCCAACATTGCGGATCGCATCCTGATGAGGAGCCACCGCAAGTGTCCAACACTCGCGGATCTCAATCCGGCCATGATCTTTATCCACTGTTTTGGCGTAGGCTTCCACATACTGCAGCGGATTGGGCTCTTTCAGGTACAGCCCAAACAGGTGAGCCATGTCCTCATGCAAATATCCCTGGTTATCCTTGACCGTCAGAATGTAATCTGCTTTTCGCTCAATGATCTTGCGGGCAATCTCTTTCTGGCAGCCCATTGCATCCAACGTCACGATGCACCCGGCTACTTCTAATGCATCCAGCAGTTCCGGGATCACGGTAATCTCATTGGTCTTGCTGTCCACTTTGCGCTGGGCCAGGACGATCCGGTTCTCACTCGCCCAGGCACTCACCAGGTGGATCGCCTTTTTCCCCACAAACGTATCAAATGAGTGCCGCACTTCTTTGCCATCAATCGCAATCACCTGCCCGCGCGTGACCTGGTTCACCGCCTGCACCCAGTCGAAAAAGCAGGCTTCAAAGGCCTCAGCCTTGAGCAGCCCAAACACCCGACCAAAAGTATCATGGGATGGCACTCCATTGGGTAATTCCAGAAACTTCTTGAACCACTCCAGTCGCGCCTTGCCAAAGTTCTCAATATCCACCCAGGTCTCGGCTCCACAGATCACCGCGCAGATTGCGATCACAATGATATCCATCAATGGATGCAACTTTTGCCGGTCGATGCGGGGATCTTCGAGCTTCGAAAAGTGAATCCGGATACTGCCTAACGGTTCTTCTGCCATGCCCTGCCTCCTTGGTCATGGCCTTATCTTACCACCTCTTCTTTTAGTGCGATTGCCCTGGCTTTGATAAGGGCTTCTAATATTTTGTGCAACCGGAACATCAGTTTGTCAGGGATAGATGATCTGACGTATTGTGTCGCTCTGTAAACCGGAAGCCGGAACTAAAGCTGGTAGCAAAGCCTTTTGT
>JAGOFZ010000169.1 GCA_017996955.1 Longilinea sp. | reverse complement strand
ACAGGCCTGCCTCGTACTTCAACCGCAGTATTTCTTTGATCTTCCTCAAGGTTAATCGCTCCTGACTCATGCCGCCTCCTGTTCCTGCTGGAGTCTAGCATGTGTGTGGTGATTAACCAGTTTCTCTCTCCCTCAAATCTGTGCGACATGCCCCGTTTTCACTGTGCGACATGCTCCGGTTTGCCTGTGCGACTTGCTCCGTTTTTACTGTGCGACTTGCTCCGGATTATGCACTGGACCCTGTACTACCAGTCCTGCGAGATGAAAGCCAGCCCGCTGGTGACCGCGTGGCTCAAATTCAAGGGGTTTGACCGGCGCCTCTTCCTGAACAAGTTTGCGCTGGATTATCCCAAAAGCAATCTGGCGCGGGCCATCTACCAGCGCGGTGAGGCAAAAATCAAGCACTTCACCACCGAAAAGGGCTAAGAGCCGCCTGACCCCGGCAGACTCTTGAGCGCCTTCTGCAAACCTTTGGCCGCCTTGCGGATCACGGCGCGCTCGCTGCGGGCGTAATCGTCGGCTATGGCCGCAAGCTTCGGGTGCAAGTCTGGCAGGTGCCTGGCCACATGGATCAGCCCGGTCAGCGCGTGGCCGGCATGTTTGCCATTCCAGGCCGAAAGTGCGCTCACCAGCCAGGGGTAAGCCGCCTCGGCAGCCTGCGGCCCGGCGGCGGCGTAATGGCCCACCGCATCAACCGCATAATCGCGCACAATCACGCTGGCATCCCGCTGGATGAGTTCCCCCAGGGTGGACAGCCGCGGCGCAATCACCTCCGGCGTCCGCGCGGCAATCAGTGCCAGCGCGTGCATGGCTTCCCAGCGCACCCGCGTATTTTTATGGCTCAACTGCGCGGCCAGGGCTTCGGCATGGGGCGCAGCCCATTCGGGATGCTGCTCAGCCACCAGCGTCAGCACCTCGGCGCAGTCACCCATCAGGGCGGCATTGGAGCCTTCAAGCCCGGCAGCAATCGCATCAATCAAATTGGGGTCTTGCAGGCACAGCGCCGCCACCCGGCGGTTGGCATACTCGGTTCGGTCACCCACCTGCGAAGATAACTGGTTGAGAATGGACATGGCGGTTGTACCTCCACCGTCTCGCATTGCTTGCTTATTCGCTTGTCCTCAAATCGAGCCTGATTTTTCCAGGGTCAGATTGCTTTGGATACCTTTTCTTTTAGAGGTGCTAAATCTCTATGAATAATGTCCCATACAATTTGCAACTTAACCTGATCATAACCGTGAACAATCACGTTTCTGGTTCCAATCATTGAAGACCATGGAATTTCTGGATGGCTTTCTTGAAATTCACCGGCAATTCGATTGGCTGCTTCGCCAATGATGATCAAATTAAACATAACCGCATCCTGGGTTTTTTCATCTTCCAAAAAACTTTCATAAGATGAAACAGCATAGGTCTCAATTGTTGTAATAGAGTCCAAAATATCCTGCAAGAGTTGAGCAGTATCTTTCATATTGCTACAGCTTCGCTTTGAATATGGCGCACAAACTCCTGGTCAGTGATACAGGCTAAAGCAGACATCGGCACCACGTCCACCGGGATTCCCAGTAATTTTTCAACCTCATAACCAAATCCAGCAACGCCAAACAGCGACGCACCCGCGCGCATTTCTACCAGAAAATCCACATCGCTCTGTGGGCTTGCTTCGCCACGCGCCACTGACCCAAAAACATAGACCCGCACAATGCTGTGTTTTCGGGCAATTTGCATGATCTGGGGCGTTAATAGTTGAATCTGTTCAAAGTTCATGTGCGTCTCCAACATTATTATACATAAAACCGCCGAGCTTGAATGCTGGTTTTCCATTTTGTTTTCCACCTGCCGCTGATGGTTTCTAAGGTAAAATTATCGCCAGAAAGTGACCCATGAAACGCAAACAAATCTTACTCACCAATGATGATGGTATTCTCTCGCCCGGGCTCTGGGCTGCCGCCGAGGCGCTGGGCGCCCTGGGCTTCGTCACCGTGGTGGCGCCGCGCCGCCAGTATTCCAGCGCGGGGCGCTCGCTGCCCAACGACTCTGATGGCCGGATTGAGCGCCAGCACCTGCAAATTGGCACCCAGACCTGGGAGGTCTATGCCGTGGGCGGCTCGCCGGCCCAGGCCGTGCAGCATGCCCTGCTGGAAGTAATGCCCCAACCCCCCGACCTGGTGGTTTCGGGCATCAATTATGGCGAAAACGTTGGCACCGGCGTGACCATTTCGGGCACGGTGGGCGCCGCGCTGGAAGCCGCTGCCATGGGCATCCCCGGACTGGCGGTTTCGATGCAGCTTGCCGTGGTGGAAGACTTTTTAAGCTACTCCCGCTCGGTGGATTTTTCGGCCGCGGCGCACTTTACCGCACAGATCGCTGAGCGCATGTTGGCCGCGCCCCTGCCCCCCGATGTGGACGTGTTAAAGGTAGAGGTGCCGCTCGGCGCCACCCCCCAGACCCCCTGGCGCATCACCCGCCAGTCACGCCACCGCTATTACGACCCCTACCCCGAGCGCGAGGGCAACTGGAGCCAGCCGGGGCATATTCGGGCGCGCGTCAATGTGCAGCCCGGTGAGGTGGCCCCCGACAGTGATGTGCATACCCTTTACTTTGACCGGCTGGTCTCGGTGACCCCGCTGAGCCTGGAGATGACCTCGCGCGTAGACCTGGGCACGCTCGATCAACAGCTGCGCCGCCCATGACCCTGCCGCCCCCCGCCGAGACCTTCCGCCGCCTGTGCTGCAACCCCGCCGTGCTGGACTTTGCCAGCGCCACACTGACAGAAGCCTACTGCACCGCCGCGCCGGATCACGAGCAGCCCATGCGTGCGCTGATGGACGCGGCCTTTGCACTGCTGCGCACCACCGCCGCCGACCCCGCCCGCTTTGCCACCGCGCTGCATACCCTGTCAAACGACTGGTTTGCTCCAGGCGGCTCACAGCCCTGGTTCAAGGCGGTCTATCTGGATTACAAACAGTGCATCAAGCCGCCGGTCCGCTATGCCCGGCTTGGCCCGCACCTGCGCGGCCAGGCGGTGCTCGATTTTGGCTGTGGCAACGGCCTGACGGCGCTGATTCTGGCGCAGAACGGCTGGCAGGTGCAGCTTGCCGACGTGCTGGATTACCGCAGCCCTGCCGCGCGCGGCCTGCCCTTCACGCCGCTGGGCGCCGAGACACACCTGCCCTACCCCGATAACGCCTTTGATACCGCCCTGGTCTTTGCCGTAATGCACCATGTGCAGCCCGCGGCTTTGCTGCCGCTGGTGGGCGAGCTGCGCCGGGTGAGCCGCCGCGTGATTGTGGAAGAAGACAGCTACGGCATACCGCCGGACCAGCCTGTGCCGGCCGACGCGCGTCTGGCCGCCTTTATGGCGCTGCCGCTCGAGACCCAGCGCCAGGTGATCATGTTGATAGACTATTTCGGCAACATCCTCAACCAGGGCATCAGCGAGATGGATATGCCCTTCGGCTTCCGGCCGGTGGGGGAGTGGCAGGCGCTGTTTGCCGCCCAGGGCTTCACCGTCACCCAGACCATCGTCCAGGGCTTTCAGCGCGGGCTGTTCAATCAGACCTGCCATGTGTGGTTTGTGTTGGATTGAGAATTAAAAATGTAACTGACTCAAGAGGGAATTCAAATAAAAACGCCAATCAATCAGGCCTGTTCTTGTTGATGGTTATGATGATTTTTGTGTCGGCCTATACCCCGCAGACGATTGAAACGTTGCCTCCAACCATTACTGTTTGACGGTGACAGCACCAAAGCCCCGGAGCTTCAGCGCTTAGATTGATGACGCAATATTAATCGCCAGCGGCATTGCATTGATTTTGGGCTCAGCAGCGCCTTGTAAGGGGTTGCGCTGTCCTCGCTCCCTAGAAGAGGGCTCGAATATTGCTCAGACCAGGGTAGTTATAGATGCTCATTTTTATGGATGTTTAATAGTGCCGCGATTTCCTCGCATCTTTGTTGTGCATCTCCCCAGCTATCATAGTTACTGCAAACACAGATTTCTCTCTGTTCTTGATTGTCAATAACCAGGAAAGTTTCGGAATCAAATTCACTCACAGTATATCTTTCCATTGTTTCCCCTAGACTACAAATGATTGGTTAGCTTTCAATAGCTCATATTCATATTGTTTGACAAGGGCGTTGTATCCTAAAAAGTTCACCCTCAATCTGATGCTATTAAAAGCGCTGTAATTTAATTTCTGCTCAAACTCTCCTCTCCTGTTTTCATCCGAAACTATGATCATTCTTGCATGAAAATCTTGTAGGTCGTTGAACTTTAAGAGGGAGTTTTGAACATCAGTG
>JAGOFZ010000168.1 GCA_017996955.1 Longilinea sp. | reverse complement strand
CCAATGGACAGCGGGTTGTCGAGGTGGACAATGCCGGCCAAATCCTGCGCGACATTGAAGCCCCCATTGATCCAATCCCGGGCAATAATGTCCGCCTGACGATTGATACCCGCTTGCAGACCGCCGCCAAAGAAATTCTGCTGGATGAAATGGAAGGCTGGAACAACTGGTTTGGCTACGAGCGTTATAACAATGGCGTTGTCATTGCCATGAATCCCCAGACCGGCGAAATTTTGGCCCTGGTCTCGTATCCCAGCTATGAAAATAACCGCATGGCCCGGGAGATTCCCGCCTATTACTACAATCAACTAATCTCAGATCCTCGCCGCCCTCTCTTTAACCATGCCATCTCAGCGGAGCATCCCCCGGGCTCTGTTTTTAAAATGGCCGCGGCCATTGGAATTTTGAATGAAGGCGTGGTCACACCCGAACAAGAAATCTTTGATGCCGGTGTAATTGAGATTGAAGAACGCTTCACCCCCAACGATCCCAACCCCGGCACGCGTGAATACGTTTGCTATACCTATAAGACCACCGGCGCCGGTCATGGGGACGTAGATTATCTGCATGGCATTGCGCTTTCCTGTGATGTCTATTTCTACAAAGTCGGCGGCGGCTACGAAGATGAAGTCCCCGAAGGCCTGGGTATCTGGCGTCTGGGTGAATATGCCCGTGCCCTGGGCTATGGCAGCCAGACCGGCATTGAACTCCCCGGTGAGGGTGATGGCTTTATGCCTGACCCAACCTGGAAACGTATCTATAAATTTGAAAACTGGTCCACTGGTGATACCTACATCTCAACCATCGGTCAGGGCTATGTAACCTCAACCCCGCTGCAGGTCTTGGTCTCAGTTGCCACGCTGGCTAACGACGGCAAAATGATGAAGCCCACCCTGATCCGAGAAGTTCTGGATGCCGAAGGCAACGTGGTCACTCCCTTTACCCCGGTGGAAGTCTGGGATATTACCAAAGATCCACTCATCCATGTCTACGATGAAAATTACCTCCGGACCGATGAACTCAAGACCGTGGAACCCTGGGTGATTGATATGGCGCAGCAGGGTATGCGCATGGTAGTAACTGAAGGGACTGCCAGCGCCTATTTTGAAGGCTTTGATATCCCCTCCGGCGGCAAAACCGGCACAGCCGAATATTGCGATGATATTGCCAGCGCGCGGGATATCTGCAAGCCTGGCGCCTGGCCTGCCCATGCCTGGTATGTGGGTTATGCCCCCTTTGATAACCCCGAAATCGCCATAGTCGCCTTCGTTTATAACGGCGACGAAGGATCTAAAGTCGCCGCACCCATCGTCCGCCGGATCATGGAAGTCTATTTTGCCCTCAAACAGGCTGATGCCGGACAGCAGCCCTGATGTTATTTATCCTAACTTCGGGGTATAATTCCACCATTAATCAACCCGCTGGATTGTGATATTAATGGACTCAGGCGTTAACCTTCAAATCAAGGGCGTACGAGACGGGCTGCTGATCGCTGTCGGCGAGGGCGAATGGCCGGCGGTTCTATCTGCCATTCTTGACCATATTGATGCCCGGCTGGCTTTCTTCAAGGGCGCCCGCCTGACGCTGGAAGTTGGCAACCGGGTTCTGCATGCGGCCGAATTGGGCACCTTGCGAGACCGCCTCTCAGACCGGGGCGTCATGCTCTGGGCCATCCTCAGCAGTTCTCCTGTCACCGAACAGACGGCCCAGGTGCTAGGCCTGGCAACCCGCATCCACGCGCCGCGCCCCGCCGAGCGCGAAAGAGAACGTGAGCGCGAACGGGAACGCCCGGCTTCCTTTCGCCCGTTGGATACCAACCTTGAAGGGGATAACGCCATCCTGGTCCAGCGCACCCTGCGCTCTGGTTTCCGCGTGGCCTCACACGCCCATATCATCGTCCTGGGCGACGTGAACCCCGGTGCCGAAGTCAGCGCCGGCGGCAATATCATCGTCTGGGGGCGGCTGCGCGGCAACGTTCACGCCGGCATAGATGGCAATGAAAACGCTGTGGTTTGCGCCCTGGAACTCATGCCCACCCAGTTGCGCATTGCCGACATGGTCATCAGCTTGCCCGGTCGCCGTGGCAAAATTCAACCCGAAATGCTCAGCCTGCGCAATGGGCAGGTTGTGATTGAACCCTGGAATCCCAAAGAGAAATAGAGGGAGGCAAATGGCTGCACACGTTGTAACCATCTCATCTGGCAAAGGCGGTGTGGGTAAAACCACCACCACCGCCAATATAGCAGTTGCTCTGGCCATGGGGGGCCAGAAGGTCGCCTGCATTGATGCCGATATCGGTTTACGTAACCTGGATCTGATCCTCGGCCTTGAAAATCGGATTGTTTATGATCTGGTGGACGTGGTTGAGGGGCGCTGCCGCATCCGTCAGGCCATGATCCGCGATAAGCGTCTGCCCGATTTGTATCTCATCCCATCTGCCCAGACGCGCGATAAAAGCGCCGTCTCACCCAGTGATATGGTTCGCCTGTGTGATGAACTGCGTCAGGAAGTCGATTGGATTTTGATCGATTCCCCGGCTGGCATTGAGCGCGGTTTTCGCAATGCCATGGCCCCGGCTGATTTGGTTATTGTTGTGACCAATCCCGAAGTCTCCGCTGTGCGCGATGCTGACCGGGTTATTGGCCTGGTGGAAGCTGAAGAAAAAGGCCCCGCCCGGCTGGTCCTCAACCGCCTCAACCCGATCATGGTCAAGCGCGGCGACATGCTCGCCCCCGATGATGTGCTTGAACTGCTGGCAGTAGAGCTGCTTGGCATCGTTCCTGAAGATGATACTGTTGTTGTCAGTACCAACCGCGGCCAGCCCGTAGCCATGGACGCCAAATCACGCGCCGGGCAGGCTTTTCAGAATATCGCCCGCCGCTTGAAAGGTGAGCAGGTGCCTTTCATGGATCTGGACGAGAAGAAGGGCGTCCTGGGCTGGCTTTCCCGGATTGCCCGGGCAGGAGGCGACTAATATGTCAGACTGGTTGGATCGCTTACTGGGCCGTCAGCCCAAGAGTGCCAGTTCGGCCAAAGAACGCCTCAAATTGGTGTTGATTAATGACCGCACTGACCTGACCTCCAGCGAGTTGGAGGCGCTTAAAAACGAACTGCTCGAGGTTATCGGTCGCTATATTGATATCGACCCCGCAGCTATTCGCATTGAAATGATGCAGGAAGGGCGCGAGCAGCGTTTGCTGGCAGATATCCCGCTGCGGGCCAGCCGCCGCCACCGCTGATCTTTACAGGTTATTTTATGGTTCGCAGGCAAATCTGGCGATACTTTGATTACTGGCTGTTTGGGGCAGTGATCTTCCTCTGCATCTTCGGCGTCATCATGGTTCGTTCAGCCGTTGCTGGCAATGCTGTGCTGGCTGGCTTGCCCAACCGCCAGATTATCTGGGTGGGCATCTCGCTGGTTGTCCTTTTGGGCACCACCCTCATTGACTATCATTACTGGCAGTCGCTTGCCCGTACCATGTATATCGTCACTGTGCTGGCCCTGGTGGGCATCTTCATCGTCGGCGAAGCAGTCTATGGCTCTGCCCGCTGGTTTGATACCGGCGTCATCTTCATTCAGCCCTCCGAAATTGCTAAAATCGTCCTCATCATGGTGCTGGCAAACTATTATGCCGCCACGCAGGATGACGAACGCAATCTCCTCTGGATTGGTAAAAGCTTTCTTGTCACGCTTGGCATCGTTGTCTGGATTCTCCTGCAGCCTAACCTGAGCACCTCCATTGTGATGTTTGTGCTCTGGTTCGCCTTGCTCTTTGTAGCTGGCCTGCCCATCAAATTTCTGGTGTCCTTTGGCTTTGGCGGGTTAGCACTGGCAGCCGCAGCCTTTCCCTTCCTGGAAAACTACCAGCAGCAGCGCATCCTTGACTTTGTCATGAAAGATGAGAATGCCCGCCATGGCAACACCTATAACGTGGAGCAGGCTCTCATTACGATTGGCAACGGCGGCTGGTTCGGCCTTGGCTATGGACACGGCACCCAGGTGCAGCTGCACTTCCTCAAGGTGCGCCACACCGACTTTATCTTCTCAGCCATTGCTGAAGAATTTGGCTTTGTGGGCACTGTACTTTTACTGGCCCTGCTTGTTTTCGTGATCATGCGCTGTCTGAGGGTGGCCCGGCGAGCCGCTGACCCATTCGGTGCCTATCTTGCCTACGGGGTTGCGGTTTTGCTGTTGTTCCAAACCACTGTTAACGTGGGCGTCAATCTTAATCTATTACCCGTCACCGGCCTGACACTGCCTTTCGTCAGCTATGGCGGCAGCTCGCTGCTCTCACTCATGC
>JAGOFZ010000167.1 GCA_017996955.1 Longilinea sp. | reverse complement strand
TGCAGGAAGAAGCCATGGTGCATTCCCTGAATGACTATCTCTGGGGCAAATGTGAAATTCAGGACGCCGCCCTGGATGTAACCCCTAACCTGGGCGTACCCATCCCCGGCAAGATTTTTCTTATCCCGTCCAGCATCAAAACGGGCGAGATCGTCCGGGTGCTGCGCGAAGGCTACGACGTCAGCCTGCTCAATGATGGCTTTCAGAAGCTTGTAGAGGAATTGAATCTGGATGTGCTGTTGATCGACACCCATCCGGGCCTCAACGAAGAAACCCTGCTCTCCATTGCCATTTCCGATGTCCTGATCATCATCATGCGCCCCGATCAACAGGATTATCAGGGCACTGCCGTAACGCTGGATATTGCCCGCAAACTGGGTGTGGCGCGCATCGCCCTGTTGGTCAATAAGATCCCCCAGGTTTTCGACCTGGCAGATGTCCGGGCCCGGGTTGAACGCATTTACCAGATTGAAGTGGCTGGTTTGCTGCCCCATTCGGATGATATGATGGCTTTGGCCTCTGCCGGTGTCTTCAGCATCAAGTTCCCCGACCACCCCATTAGCAAGATTTATCGACAAGTTGTGACCCAACAAATCTTAGGTTAGTCAGGAGCATCTATGCAGACCCCTAACCGCATCGTTCGTCTCCATCCAGGCGAGTTTCCCCTGGTGCTGATCCTGGGGCTGGTGCTGCTGGTCAATTCGTTGACCATGCAGCTTGGGGGCATTGTGGCGGTCAGTGGTTTTCTCAATACCGGCGGCATCAATTCCATTTTGGTTGTCTACCTGGTGGATTATGCGCTCATCTTCCTGTCTGGCGTTTTTCAATCCCTCATTGTAGATCGGTTTGACCGTACCAAACTGGTCAAAGCCATGGCACTGCTCTTTGCGCTGGTCTATCTGGTCTTGCGGTTGCTCTTTTGGCTGGGTGCTCCCGACTGGTTGAACTATGCCATCACCTTTGTGTTTGCTGAGCAGCAATTTGTCTTTTTCCCGCTGGTTTTCTGGGTGCTGGCAAATGACCTGTACAGCATGGAGCAGTCCAAACGCCTGTTCCCACTCATCTCCAGTCTCAGCTTTGTGGGCGAACTGATTGGCATTGGCCTGGCCATTGCTGCCCCAGTTATCATGCTGGCGCTGAATGTCTCCATCGAAGAGGTGCTAACCCTCAATGCCATCCTTTACCTGGGTGCCTGGTTGTCGCTGCACTTTGGCTTGCGGGGCCTCAAACCCCGTACCACCGTCCGGCAAAAACAAAACCTGCGCGAGACCCTGGTGGAAGGCTGGGACTTTGTCTGCAATGTCGACTCCTTCCGCTACTTGATGTATGTCATCATCGCCCTGGCCGCCAGCTGGCTGATGCTGGAATTCCGCTTCCTCGGGATTACCGACCAAACCTACCCGGACCAGTTCAGCTATCAGCGTTTCTTCAGCATCTTCCGGCTTGTGTTAGCCCTGGGCGGCTTTGCCATGCAGGCCCTCTTCACCAGCCGGCTGCTGGCAGCCATGGATTTACGCCGCGCCTTCTTTATCCTGCCGGCAGCGGCATTGATTGGCGCTGTGTTGATGCTGGTCTTCCCCGGCGCCACACCTGTCATTGCCGGCATTGGCATCTACATGCTGGCCCGCCTCACCATCCACGATTCAGCCATCAAGTCGCTCGAGTCGCTGATCCCCGAAGAACGCCGCGGCCGTGCCAGCACATTTTTAGATGGCTACCTGCCGGCAGTGGGTGTGATTGGCGGTGTGCTGCTGACCGGAGTAGTGGTGTTGATTGGTCAATGGACGCAGACAGACCTGCACTGGCTCTATCTGGTGCTGGCTGCGGTTGCGGCAGCTTTGTCCATCTTCTGGGTCTTCAAGATGCAGAAGGTGTACGACAACAGCCTGCTCAACTGGCGGCTTAAGCGCCGCCGTACCACAGCAACAAGTGTGATGGACAAACTGGATTTCTAACCCATGCTTCTGGCAGAATATCCCGAAACCGGATTGCAAATACATGAACTGGCGCACCAGGGTGGTGGCTTACTGCCCGCCTGCCTGGAGGTGTTCGCCGAACAATTCCCCGAATATGCTGCCGAGCCGGTCAATCTGGACGAGCTGCGCATAGCCGCAGAGTCGGCGCCCGACCCTGCCGCCCTGTTCCAGCCGCACCTCTGGCTCATCACGGTCCATGGCCAGCCCGCCGGCATGACATTCTTTCTATACAACCGCCGCCGCGCTATCGGTTTGTTGCTCTTCATCGCCATCCGCGCCGAATATCGCAAAGCCGCCCCGGCTGGCGTTGCCCGGCTCTCCGATTGGGTTCTGGAGCATATGCTTCATCAGATCCGCGCCGATGGCGAAGCCGCTGGCAAACCCGCCCTGGGCCTTGCCGCCGAGGTGGATTACCCCCACCTGATGGCCCGCTACGAACAGATGGGCATGTTGCCTGTCCCGGCAGCTTATGCCGAACCGCTGGCTGGCATGACCGCCAGTATGGTCGGCACCGAAGCGCTGGAACAGATCGTTTTTCACCCGCTCTTGCTGGGCATGTTCCCGCTCGGGGCGCTGAATGCGCTATCGCCGGAAAACATGGGCGAAATTGTACTGACCTTTTTGCAGGATTACTATGAACTACCATTGAATCATTGGGCCGTGCAGCGCGCCCTCGATTCGCTGGGCTTGCGCCTGCCGCGCCCGGCATCAAGCTGTCTCTCTACAGAGAAGGGGAAAATAATGGCTGCTGATATTGCTCAAGACGTATCGGTGACCCTGGTAGATTTGCTGCGCACCCCATCTGCCGCAGACGTGGACGCACTGATGGCGCTCTTTGATGAGCTTTTCCCACAGTATGCGCCCATTCCCTATGTAGTCAATGAACTAAGACAAATGACCTGGGAGCCCGCCGACATCAGGCCGCCTTTTATCCGGCATCTGTGGTTGGTCAGGGTCAATGACCAGCCCGCCGGCATGACCTTTTTCTGCTACCACAAAGAGCGCAACCTGGCGATCGGCGTGTACCTGGCAGTGCGCTCAGAATTCCGCCGCCTGGTGATCAATGGCTACCACCGTCTGGCGGAATATCTCATCACCCAGACTCATCAGGTCATTGCCGCAGATGCTCAGGCTTGCGGTCATCCCATCCCTCCGGGGTATATCGCCGAAGTGGATGTCAGCCGCCTTTTGCAGCAGTACCGCCAGTATGGCTTCATCCTTCTGCCGGTCAGTTACCACGAGCCGCGCCTGCCCGAGGGCTGCACGGTTCTGCTGCCACCCGACTCGTTAGATTATCACCCCATCAACCTGGGCTTTTTCCCCCGCAACCCCCAGGCATTTGATGAACTACCCTCGCGCGACTTGATCCGCTCGGGCCTGCTGACCTTCCTGGTGGACTTTTACAACATCCCCCTGGAGCACTGGTCCGTGCAGCAGGCCTTGCAATCCATCCCCGCGGATCTTCCAGAATAGGAGCTCTCACCATGGTCGAAGTCCCTGCCCAAACCCAACCCAAACGCAAAGGCTTTTATATGAGCCTGCGGCTCAAGCTGCTCATCAGCCTGACGCTGTTGTTCACCGCGGCCTTTGCCGGAATTTTCTACTGGTTCTATAACTTTGTCTCAGACCAGACCTGGAACCTGATTAAATCGGATGCGCAGAGTACCTTGAATGGCGCCCTTGAAGGCATTGATGGCGATCAGTTCGAGGCCCTGGTCCAGGAAGCCCAGCCGCGTGCCGATGGTTACACCGACGATCCGCGCTACTGGGAGCATGTTGAGTGGCTCTATCATGTTCACGAAGTGGAACCGCGCGCCTTTGTTTATACCTATGTCAAAGGCACAATAGAAAACGAAGTCATTTTTATTGGCAGCCATGGCGCTGCCATGACGCCCCCCGAAGGCGCCCCATTCCTGGCCCCCTACGAAGAGCCAGCCGACAACCCCTTGCTGACCCGTGGCCTGTCTACCCCGGTAGTCAATGAATTCTTCTTGGAATCCTCCGGGGCTGATGCGTTTGGCGCCTGGGGTGTCACCACCTGTACACCCATCAAGAACTCTAAAGGTGAAATTGTTGGCGCCCTCGGCATTGATTTCCAGACCGACTACGTCCAAAAGGTGCAGGCCACCCTGCGCACCCTGCTGCTGGTGGTCTTTGGGATCATCTATGTCGGCTTTTTCCTGATCATCTGGTTCTACTCCAACAGCCTGGCGCGTCCCATCACCCGCCTCACGCAGATTGCCCGTCAGATTGGGGATGGTCACTATGACCAGGACTTGGCTGGCCTGACCAAGGCTCGCTTGCGTGATGAAATTGGCATCCTGGCCGAAGTATTTGATATGATGGTCGGCAAGGTTGAGCACCGTGAACAGTCGCTGCGTCAGGAAGTCCAGCGCCTGCAAATTGAAATTGA
>JAGOFZ010000166.1 GCA_017996955.1 Longilinea sp. | reverse complement strand
CGTTGATCATCTCTCTGGTTTTGATGATCGTGGCTGTGTCTCTGTTGTTTATCGTCGATTCGTTGGTCATGTTCAACGTTATCGGCGCACTGGCGGGCTTTGCCCTCACGGGTGTCCAATCTGTCAGCCGCACCATGGTCGGCCAAATGGCCCCTGAAGAGCGCAGCACCGAATTTTATGGCTTTTTCTCTGTGGCCGGTCAGCTCTCGGCCTTCATTGGCCCGGCGCTCTATGGTTTCTTGGCGGCTGGCGCTGCTGTCTGGTACGAGAACCAGGGCATGGCCATCTTGCCAGCCGAGCAAACCGGCATGCGCGTGGCGGTCATTGCCATGGTGGTCTTCCTGGCCTTTGGTCTGGTCTTGACCCTGACCGTCAAGAAACCCGAACTGGTGGCAGCCGAAATGGCTGAATCCGCTCCTCAGACCCCGGCTTAGCGTCATGGCAGATAAACCTCAAAATATCACCTATCCCCGCCGGGTGGCAATCCGGCGGGTCTTGCGTTTCTTCATCCGCCTGATTTTCAGCATCATTGCAGATTTTAAGATCGAAGGACGCGAGAATATTCCCACAGATGGCCCTGTGTTGGTCATTGCCAACCATTTCAGTTTCCTCGATCCGGTTGCCCTGATAGGCGTTTTGCCCTGGACGATCGAATTTGTCGGCGGCACCAAGCTGCCCAACGCTCCCAAGTATGTCTGGTGGCTCCAGCGCCTGTATGGCGTCTTGCACGTCAACCGCGGCGGCGTCTCGCGCGAGACACTGCTGGCTTCGCGCAACGTCCTCAAACAGGGTGGCATTTTAGGCATCTTGCCCGAAGGCGGCAGTTGGGCCACTGTTCTGCGCCCCCCGCGCCCCGGGACCTCTTATCTGGCAACCACCGTTGCCGCCCCCATCCTTCCGGTTGGCCTCGATGGTCTGACAGATGTCTTCCCGCTGAAGCTGGGCCGCCGGGCCCGGGTAACCATCCGATTTGGCAAACCTTTTGGCCCTTTCTATGTTTCAGATCGCGGCGAAACCAATCGCGCCCGCCTGGATGAACTGGGCCACGAGATGATGCGCCAGATTTCTGTCTTGATTCCACCGGAACGCCGCGGCCATTACTCAGACGATCCCACCATTTGGGCTGCCGCTCAGGGTACCGAAATTTACCCCTGGGCTGACCAGACCGAATTATAACGGCGATATATCACTGTATTTTTTAGAGAGGAAGAACACAATGAACCCAACTCCCAAACTCTTCCCGGCTAACTTTATCTGGGGTAGCGCAACTTCATCTTATCAAATTGAGGGTGCCTGGAATGAAGACGGCCGCGGCCTGTCCATCTGGGATACGTTTTGTCGTCAACCTGGCACAGTCTATCACGGCGCCAATGGTGACGTGGCAGCAGACCATTATCATCGCTGGCGTGAAGATATTGCGCTGATGGCCTCCTTAGGCCTCAAGGCGTATCGTTTCTCGGTGGCCTGGCCGCGCATCCTGCCAGAAGGCACCGGGCGCGTCAATCCCGCCGGCCTCGACTTTTACGACCGCCTGGTAGATGGCCTGCTGGAGCAGGGCATTGACCCCTACCTGACCCTCTACCACTGGGACCTGCCGCAAATCCTGGAAGACCGGGGCGGCTGGCCCGATCGCAAGATTGTAGATGCCTTTGTGGCGTATTCCACCGTGGTTGCCCGCCGCCTGGGTGACCGCGTCAAACACTGGATCACCCACAACGAACCGATTTGCACCAGCTTTTTGGGCTATTTCTGGGGCATCCATGCCCCCGGTATTCAGAATCCGGCCTCAGCGCTGGCAGCAGCTTACCATGTCATTCTCTCGCATGGCGCTGCTGTTCAGGCTCTGCGTTCTGTCCTGCCAGCAGATGACCAGGTGGGCATCACCATCAACCTGACGCCCGCTTACCCTGCCACCGATACCGATGAAGATCGTGAAGCCGCCCGCCGCTACGATGCATACATGAACCGCCTGTTCCTCGACCCGGTGCTGCTGGGCAGCTATCCGCCCGAAGTTCTCGACCTCTTTACCATGTTGGGGCTCACGGTCTCACCGGATGACCTGAAAACCATGTCCACCCCCATCGACTTCCTGGGAATCAACTACTACACCCGCTCAGTTCTGCGAAACGATCCCTCGGTCATGTTCCTCCATGCTGATCAGGTAAACCCGGTTGGTAATGAATACTCGCAAATGTGGGAAATCTATCCTCAAGGCCTGTATGACCTCTTGACCCGCGTCTGGCGCGATTACGGCCCCGCCCAGCCTCACCTGCGCCTCTTGATGACCGAAAATGGCATCTGCGTGCCCGATGATGTTGATTACGATCACCGCGTCCGCGACGAGCGCCGCATTCGCTATCTGGAAGGCCACATTGGCCAGATCTGGCAGGCCATTCAAGCAGGCGTCCCCATGGATGGCTACTTCCACTGGTCACTGCTGGATAATTTTGAATGGTCTTACGGCTACCGGATGCGCTTCGGCATGGTCTTCACTGACTTTGACACCCAGGAACGCATCATCAAAGACAGCGGTCACTGGTATTCCGATGTGATTAAGCGCAACGGTCTCGCCTGATCGTTTTGGCCTGCTAATCCAACCCATTAATCACAAAGCGAGGTAAGCCAATTGGGTCTTACCTCGCTGTTTTTTTTACTTCCCCGCGTCCAATTTGGGCTAAGGTTCAATCACTGTGTCATACCCGGCTGCTGCCCAGGCCTTCATTCCGCCAGCCATGCTGGTCACAGAGGGATACCCTGCCTTCAACAAAATATCCCGTCCGCTGGCGCTGCGGTTGCCAGAGCGGCAAACCACAACCACGGGCACATCCTGCGGCACCTCGGATAACCGGCTGTTCAATTCTCCTAACGGAATCAGCGTTGCTCCCTCAATATGCCCCGCATTCCATTCCTCCGGTTGGCGTACATCTAATATAAAAGCGCCTTCTGCCTGCAGTGCAGCCGCCTCAACCGCCGAAATTTCCAACGGCATTGCTGTGGCAGCCGCTTCTGGTGTTGGATTAGCTGCTTCAATCGTCGCTGTCACTGGCAGAGTCGCCGTGGGTGTGGCCGCTGCTGATCTTCCCGCCAGCGTTATTCCGGTGGCCATCAACCCGATCACCAGAACAGCCACCCCCAGTATCATCCATGTGCGCCGCGGGTTGGCCTTTTTGTGTGTTGTTTTCTGAGCAGTTTTGCGTTTTGACATGCCATCATCTCCTCTGAGCACTTGGATGCTTGTACAAACAAAAAGATACACCGCCGTGAAGAATAATTGTACCGTACCAGTATGGTATAATCATTCCAGCTTTGCAAGTCCTGTCTCTTGACGATTTTGCTTCTTCGCATACGAGGAGTTGCGTTTGGCTTTCAATCCATTAAATTGGTTAATGGGGCTGCTATCCCTTGATATTGGGATTGATCTGGGTACAGCCAACACCCTGGTAAATGTGCGCGGCAAGGGTATAGTCATCAATGAACCCTCCTGGGTCACCATTGATAAACGGACGCGCCGCCCGCTGGCGATTGGCGCCCAGGCAAAAGAAATGGTCGGGCGTACCCCGGCAAATGTCATCGCCATCCGCCCTCTGCGCGATGGCGTGATCTCTGAATTTGAAATTACCCAGGCTATGCTGGGCTACTTTATTGGCAAGGCCCATCAACAAACCATCGTTCCCATGCCGCGCCCGCGCGTGGTGGTGGGCATCCCTTCTGGCGCCACCGAAGTTGAAAAGCGCGCCGTGTATGATGCTTCCATGGCTGCCGGCGCTCGCGAAACCTATCTGATTGAGGAGCCCCGCGCCGCTGCCCTGGGCGCCGGGTTGCCCGTCTCCGAAGTCCGCGGCAGCATGGTTGTGGATATCGGCGGCGGCACCACCGAGGTTGCCGTACTGGCGATGGGCGGCGTGGTGGTTTCCCGCTCACTCCGCGTCGCTGGAGATGAGCTGGATCAGGATATCATCCAGTATATTCGTAACAAATACAACCTGTTCATCGGCGAGCGGATGGCCGAACAGGTCAAAATGCAAATTGGCTCAGCCTACCCACTGCCTAATGAAAAGACCATGACCGTCCGCGGCCGCAACCTGGTCACCGGCCTGCCCGAGACCCTCGAAATCTCTTCGGTCGAAATTCGCGAAGCCGTAGGCAGTTCAGTCCAGGTGATTGTTGATACCATCAAGGATGCCCTGGATGAGTGTCCGCCAGAAATTGTCTCCGATTTGATTGAAACAGGCATCTGTCTGGCTGGCGGCGGTGCCATGCTGCAAGGCCTGATGGATCGCCTGAGTGATGAATTGAATCTCCGCGTCTGGGTGGCCGAGGACCCGCTCACCTGTGTGGCGCGTGGTGCTGGCATGATCCTGGAAGACCTGGATCGTTACGCCGACTTCCTCGTCGG
>JAGOFZ010000165.1 GCA_017996955.1 Longilinea sp. | reverse complement strand
CCACCTGGGATTGGACCTGTACCACCGCCGGCGGCGCCAGCGGCTGCGACGCCTATTCTGGCAGCGGCAACATTTTGGACGAAGGCCTTAACATCCCGGTTGGCGGCAGCATCACCTATACCGTCACGGCCAATCTAAACGTCGCGGCCACAGACTACCTGATCAATTATGCCAGCATCATCCTGCCGCCCGGCATGGGCGATGATAACGGCGGCCTGACCGCCGTGGATATTGACTGGCCCCCCGCTGCCGATTTGAGCATTGCTGCCATTTCTCAGGAAAACTACTACATACCCGGGCAGGATTTCACCTTCTCGTTTGTGGTGGCCAATGCCGGCCCCGATGCTGCAAATGGCGCCCTGGTCACTGCTGAAAAGCCTACCCAGGTGGAAAGCTATACCTGGACCTGCGTTGCCAGCGGCGGCGCCAGTTGCCACAACCAGGCCGCGGCGCAGCCCACCTTCAGCGACACGATGGATTATATGCCCGCTGGCGGATCAGTCACCTACACGGTCAACGCCCGCATTACCGCCACCGCAACCGATGTAATGACCTTCGGCGTCAATGTTGCCCCACCCATGGGTATCACTGACCTGAACATGGATAATAATGCCATCACCATCACGGCCACCCCGCCAACCGCCAATATCTGGATCAGCATCTCGGATGGTAACATCGCAAACTACCCGCGCGGCACCCTCACTTACACTGTCAAAGTCTATAACTGGGGCCCCGAAGATGTGACCAATGTATTCATCATCAGCGCCTTCCCCGATCCGCAGGTTATCTCGAAGTGGGATTGGGTTTGTTCGGGCGCCACAGGCGGCGCCTCGGGCTGTACCGGGGTGACAAACTCTTCCTGGGAGTTTTCGGATTATATCGACATCCCAGCAGGCGGCCAAATCACCTATTCGGTTACCGTCACTATTCTGAATACCGCCATGTCGCCTCTGTACATTGTTGTTGATGAAAGCGTCCCTGCGCCCTTCATGGACCCGGATGACCCCGCCCTGCAGAACGACAACAACTCTGCCACCGATATCAACGACCCGCCGGTCTTTAGCTGCAATAACCTCACCAATGACACATCCTCATATACCAACCAGAAGATGACCGTCAATATAACCAACAACACCAGCTATACAGGGATGATCTCGTCCATTCAAGTAGATTTTGATGATCATAAAGACAAAAAGTACAGCCGTCTTGATTCGATTTCCTTTGGCGGCGGTGGGATTTGGACTGGCCCGCTGTCTGAAACGAAAGGCACACCGGTTACCATCTCCAATTGGAATGCTGGATCCGAAACCAATCGGACCCTCGATTTCGCCGGCTCTGGCAGTTTGAGTACAAAACTCCTCTCACTGAACTTCTATCAAGACTACAATAAGTTGGACATCGCCATTGTCAATGTCAGGCTTGCTTTCCAGACCCCGACCGGCGAAGTGATTTGTACCCTGGGCAACCTGGCGCCATAAACCATGATGAAACGCACCTTTCTCTCGCTTCTCCTTATCTGCCTGTTGACAACAGGTATCCAAACTGCCCGGGCGCAGACTCCTGCGCCCGAGGGCGACTTTGGCTATACGGTTGGCTATGTCACCTACGATTGGGAAGAACTGCAGGGCCAGGCCGACGTTGGCGAAGTTTTGTTTCTTAGTTATGATGATGCCCTGAGCTGCGCCATTGACCAGACCGGTTACTGCACGCCCACCCCCATCCCCCTGGGTTTGGATTTCCCATTCTTTGAAAATACCTACTCTGAGCTGTATGTCTCGATCAACGGCCTGCTGCTGTTTGGCGGCTCTCAGTCTGACCCCTACCTTGTCAACCGCCCCATCCCCCGCGACTTCTCGCCTCAAGATATCATTGCACCCTACTGGGATGACCTGGAACTGGATCCGGTGGATGGCGCCGTCTATTACAAAACCTTTGCCAACTGCCCGGTGGGTGATTCGGCTTCAGCCTGCGCCATCGTCGAGTATTACCACGCCAAAAAATACGCTGAAGCCAGTGCCCCTACCTTCAACTTTGAGATTGTTCTGTACCCCAGTGGCAATTTGCGCATCGGCTATCAAAGCCTGCCGCTGACCATTGATCAGTGCACCGTGGGCATTGAGGATGACCAGGGCATCTATGGCAATCAGGTCTATTATAACCAGACCGGTTTGCAGCCTGCAACCATGCTCCAATTTACCTACCCGGCCCCAGGTTACCGCCTCAAGGCCTTCCCGGTGGTGTCGGGCGCGTTCCTGAACAATTATCAGGTGGACCTGCCCTTCACCCTGCGCAACGCGGGAACTTTTCAAGATACCTATACACTAAGTTATACGCTCCTGCCGGGCAGCCAGAGCCCCGCTGATGGCTGGACTTTCACCTTCATTGACAGCACGGGCGCGCCCATTACCGGCGGAGTAACCTTGTCCCCCGGGCTTCTCTCTGAACAGGAAATCCGGCTGCGCGTGACCGCACCCGATACTGCCCTGCGCGGTGATTACGCCCGGATTCAGATAGACATCGACTCCCCCAACGTCTCTCCCTTTACCATCTATCGCCAGGCCGCCGCCCCAGCCCCCTTTACATCGGTTTCACTGGATACCAATCGCGTTGAAACTCGTTTCCAAACGCTCTTACGCAACTACACCGGGGCAGTGTTCCTGGGCTATACCGGCGGACAGGTGGCCATTGCCCACCAATCCGAAGCCATTTACCTGCCCTACTGGACGCGGCTTGGTGAAAATCAAACCGGTCTGCGATATTACAACACCGTTGTGGCGCGCGTCAATGCCGTGGGTAACCGCATTGGCCCTCGCCCACTGGATGATCACCGCTATGATGTCCTGGGTGTTCGCGATGAAGAAGCCTATCTGGCCATGGCCCCCAATGGTTCTGGCGCAGCAGTTTTTGTCCGCCGCACCACCCAGCCTCTGACCTCGGTTGACTTGATTCGGGTCAGTTCCTCCGGCAGTCCTATAGGCGAACCACTGACTTTAATGGATAATTTTGGTTCTGACGGCCGCCAATATAACCGCCCGGTGGTTACAGCGCTTTCTGATAATCGCTTTGTGGTTGTCTGGACATTTTTTGATGTCAATGAATTAGATGAATCATTGAGCGATCTTTACTATGCGGTCTTAGACAGCGCCGGCAATGTAATTCACTCGCCGGCGCCCATCACCAACGCTGTTTATGGCGGCTTGCTCTACAGTGATGCCTCTGTGGTCACCATGGCCGGAGATAACGTTTTGGTAGTCTATCAACAATACAACGAAACCACCGGAGATGCCAGCCTGCTCTATCGCATTCTGGATCCCGACACTGGCCCCGGTGCCCAACAAGCCCTGGCGACGGCCGCTCAACCTTCCATTGCTGATATAGCTGTCTTGGATCAGAACAATATCCTGGTAGCCTGGGTGGACCGGGGTGCCTCTGATGACTTCTATCAGGCGCAGTATGCTGTGCTGAATGCCAGCGCCTCTGGTTTTGTGCTGCCCCCCACTGTCCTGGCACAGCCCGACCAGCGCCCCGCCACCCGTCTCTCAGTGACTGCTGATTCGCAGGGCAATGGCGTCCTGGTCTGGGGGGAGGTTTACACCCAGCGTCTCTACTATACGCTGGTCAATTCATCCGGCACAGTTTTGACCCCCCCCATGACGTTCCGTCAGGCCGCCCCCGATCGCCTCCTCCTCCTGGCCTCGGAGGGTGGCAGCCTGGCCTACTGTCCGGATGTGCTCACCTGGAAACTTACTCTGCCTGCGGTTTTGAAATAATCTGGAGATTGTGATGAAATCCCAACCCTCTATGAATCCAAATAAATCTGAACGCGGCCAGAGCCTTGTTGAACTGGCCATCAGTCTGATCATTCTGCTCATCATCCTCGCCGGGGTGGTGGACCTGGGCAATATGATGTTCCAATACATGGCCATGCGCGATGCCGCCCAGGAAGCTGCCTCATACGGCTCCATTTTCCCCCGCGACTGCGCTGATATTGAAGACCGGGCCCGCGCCAGCCTCTTCAACGCCGGTGAATATGACCCCGACACGAATCCCGACGGCATCATTATCACCATCATTGTTACGAATACTACCGAAAGCCCGGCCGTCCAAAAATTCTGTGTCGATGCTGCCGCTTATGAAGACCCGACCAATGAAATTGACCTGGATGCCTGTAACCCCCACGGCATTACCGTGACGGTTGAGCAGCCCAATTTCCCCATCACCATGCCCCTGCTGGGCACCTTTTTGGGCCGGCAGACGGTTCACCTGGAGGCCTCAATGACGGATACTATCCTGCGCCCGGCCTGTCCCTAAACACCCATTATTTGTATGTCCTTTCCAAGGAGGAAAACCATGAACACTTATCGCAAGTCCGAACGCGGCCAGATTGTGGTCATCTTTGTCATCGC
>JAGOFZ010000013.1 GCA_017996955.1 Longilinea sp. | reverse complement strand
GCCAACAAACTTCAAGACACAATTGTTGCAGTGATGGACAGCGTAGAGCAGGCCTTGCTCGAGCAAAATCGGTCTGAGCAAATTTCGGGTTTTCGTGTTTCAAAAAACTTATGACGATTCACTTAGCCTTATTCAACATCCCTGGATGTTAAGTCCCATTGGTTTGCCAAGCCCAATGGTGACTTACACAGGAACGACTGTGCCATTCACGCTCAAACACCCCGAAAGTTGGCAGGTAGTTGAAACCGTTGAGGGAGCAGGATTACACGCTGACAATTATGTAATTGCCTTTGTGTATCAGGCGGTACCCGGCTTATTCATTGCTCGTAAAGAGATAGATCCATCTAATTTCCAGAGTGCTTACCAATGGGGAAAAGATCGTACAGCAAGTTGTGAAGGCTATACGTTTATTAGTGAAGAGCCATACCTGACGCCTGAGAACACCTATTTGAAGCATAACTATGCCTGCACACGGATCATCAGTCCCTTTACTGGCACAAAAGAAGCGGTCCCCTGTTCAGATTTCTATACTGTGTTCGGCGATTACGCGTATGTTCTTACTTTCTGCGCCAGAGAAAAAGATCTTTCACAAGTGACACCAGTTTTTGAAGAAATGATCAATAGCTTTTCTGTTGAGGCGGAAAAATAAAACATGAACCCAACTTTGACGATCATTATCGTTTCCATCATAAACATCATTGTCCCAGCAGGCTTGGCTGTATTGGCTGTACGCGTCATCCATCAGCGTTGGAAACGGTTGAGGGCGGGCAGTAAAAGCTTAGGGGATATTTGGGCGATTATCTGTTTTTCCATCCTTCTGGTCGGGGCGACTGCGTTTATCCTGTTTGCGGCGATCAATCTTCTCCAAAGATAATCGAAACCGCGTAGCAACTGAATGCCCTAAATGCGCAGACAGGTCAAAGCCCAGACTTGCCGGGGTACAAACGCGCAAATAATCCCCTACCCCCCTGTGCGTCTGAAATGCCGCTACTCTACATTTTGCGGCAGCAGGCAGTAGCCCACCCCGGGCTCACGGCGGATCCAGTGCGGGTGGGCGGGGTCGTCATCGCCCAGGCGGGCGCGCAAGACGTGCATGGCGGCGTGCAGCGCCTCCAACTCGGGGGGGTCTTGTGTGCCCCAGCCCACCGTCAGCAGGTGATCGTTGGGGAAGGTGCGCCCCGGGCGGCGGGCCAGTTCGCACAGCAGCTTGAATTCGGCAGGGGAGAGCAGCAGCTCGTGCCCGTGCAGCAGGGCGCGTTTACCGGCCAGGTCGAGGCGCAGCGGGCCCAGGTTGATTTCGGCCATCGGCACACCCGCCGAGGCGCGGCGCATGGCGGTGCGCAGCCGCTCCACAATCACCTGGGGGTGCAGCTTGCGCGACACCGAATCGGCCACACTGCCCGGCGGCAGGGCTTTCAGCACTTGCGGGTCGTAACCGGGGGGCAGCAGCAGCACCACCGGCGCCGGGGTTTGCAGCCGGAGCTGGCGCAGCAGCGCGGCCAGGTCATCCAGCGTGGTCAGGCCCAGGTCCAGCGCAATCAGGTCGGGCTCTTCTTCGGTCACCCGCTGCAGGGCATCGGCGGTTGTCCAGGCCAGCAGGGGCTCCAGTCCGCCGGCAGTCAGCACCTCAGACAACAGGTGGGCCAGGCGGGGGTCGTCTTCGATCAGGAGGATTTGGGGACCATTCATTGTATTTATGATTTTAGATTTAAGATTTAGGATTGAAAGTGGATGCGGCCAAAACGGCGTTCAAGATTCGATCAGGATGAGGGCTTCGTAGGGTTCGAGGGGCAGCCAGCCATCGGTGATGAGCGGCACCGTGCCGTGGTGCGTGGAGAGGCCCATGCGCCAGTTGCGCCCCACCAGTTCTTTGCTGAGCGTCAGGCTCAGTTTGACCGGCGAAAAATTGAGCGCCACCAGGGCGGTTTCGGCAGCGGTCTGACGCAGGTAGGCCAGCAGCTTGCGCGGCTGGAAGGTGAGCCACTGGAACATGCCGCCGCGCAGCGCCGGGCTGCTGCGGCGCAGTTGAATCAGGCGGCGGTAGAAATGCCACAGCGATTCGGGGTCGGCTTTTTGTGAGGTCACACTGCGGAAGATGTAATCGGGATGCACGGGCAGCCAGGGCGTGCCGGTGGTAAAACCGGCTTGCGGCGTCTCATCCCACTGCATGGGGGCCCGGCAGCCATCCCGCCCCACGTAGAAGGGCCAGAAGCGCTTGCCCACGGGGTCTTGAATCAGCTCGCGGGTGATGCGGATATCGCGCTGACCGATTTCCTCGCCGTAGTACATAAAGGGCGTGCCGCGCAGCGTCAGCAGCAGGGCGGCGGCCACCTTCAGGCGCACATCTGATTCCATGGGCGCCAGGCGGGTGCCCGAGCGCACGTTGTCGTGATTGTTCAGCACCACGGTGGGCCAGGTTTCGGGGCCGAAAGCCGCCTGCGAGCGGGCAATCACACGGTGATAGTCGGCCGGGTTCCAGCAGCAGTGCAGCAGGTCAAATTCAAAGGCGGCGTGGAGCTTATCGGGCCCTACATACTCGGCGGCGTGTTCGGGGCTGCCCATAAACGTCTCACCGACGGCGTAGCGCTCGGGGTAAGCATCCAGAATGGCGCGGATTTCGGCCAGCAGCGGGAACATCTCGGGCTGAGAGTGGTCATAAATGTGCTGCTGGCGGTCAAAGCCACGCAGGCCGGGCTTGGGCGGGTTGCTGCGAAAACCGGCGTCTTTGAAGTACATGTTAAACACATCCAGTCGGAAGCCGTCCACACCGCGGTCGAGCCAGAAGCGGAAGACATCCAGCATGGCCTGGCGCACCTCGGGGTTGCGCCAGTTGAGGTCGGGCTGCTCTTTGTAGAACAGGTGCAGGTAATACTGGCGGGTGTGCGGGTCCCACTGCCAGGCCGAGCCGCCGAAGACCGACTGCCAGTTGTTGGGCTTGCCGCCGCCGGGGGCCGGGTCACGCCAGATGTACCAATCGCGCTTGGCCGCAGCGCGAGATTGGCGCGACTCCTGAAACCAGGGGTGCTGGTCGGAGGTGTGGTTGAGCACCAGGTCGAGCACAATGTGGATGCTGCGGCGGTGCGCCTCGGCCAGCAGGCGGTCAAAATCGGCCAGGGTGCCGAATTTGGGGTCAATATCCACATAATCGCTCACGTCGTAGCCAAAATCGACATCGGGCGAGGGGGAAATGGGCGAGAGCCACAGCGCATCCACGCCCAGCTCGGCCAGATAATCCAGCCGGGCGGTGATGCCGTTCAGGTCGCCGATGCCATCGCCGTTGCTGTCGGCAAACGAGCGCGGGTAGATCTGATAGATAATGCCATCACGCCACCAGAGGAAATTGGAGTCGGTCATGCCTGCCTCGCGAATTGGGGGATAGGTCTATTATATAACGTTTCACGTTTCAGGTTTCACCTTTCAAGTTTCACGTTCCAGGTGCGGGAATTTGTTCCATGTTCCAGGTGCGGGAGTTCGTTTCATGTTCCAGGTGCGACGTTACCGCCCGGCGTGAAGCGTACGGGTCGCGGAGCACTCAATAAGAGTCCGGTAGGGGCGGACCTATGTGTCCGCCCTGGGTGGCAGTGAAATTACTCAGGGCGGACAACCTGTTCAGGTCGCAGGTACACAGGATGGCCCCTACCTGAGCTATTCAGCTCGTCGCACTTGAAACCTGAAACGTGAAACGCTATTTGACAAATCTCACCACTGAGTCTACAATTTATTAATTCTGTTTACAGGCGGGTCAGATAAAGCCTGAAGGAGCTATCAATGTTTAGAGCCAAAACAGGGCTGCTCATCATTCTTGTTGGCCTGATCATCGTATCGCTGGCCGGGTGTAAAACGACGCAGGTTTATCCACCGATTCAGGTCTATGTAACCACAATAGTGGAAACACCTCCTCTAGCGTCGGTTAGTTCATCTCCCACGCCCACCACCGATCCTACGCTGCAGCCAGGGATAATCCCCGATGCGGCAGAGTATCCGCTGAGTGATGATTTGAATAAAACAATCATCCTCAAGTTGGATCCCATGGGCTCAAATGATCTTAAAGCAGGTGAATTTATTGATCTTGCAATCGAAAACTTATCGAACCAAACGATTGTGTTTGATGCTGACTGTGATTTTGTGATTCTACAATGGGATGAGGAAACAGAGCAGTGGCTCCGAATTAAGAATAACATAATTTATGGTCAGGGAAATGAAACCATAGAAATCTTGCCAAGAGGTGATTGGGTAATTGATTTCTACCCTGATGTGGTAAAACCAATGCTTGTTGGTGATCAAGATGTCTATGATATTCAGATATTGACTCGGGGCTATGTCAAGGGAGAGGATGATACTGCATCCCGATATGTTGTGGGTCAGTTATTTCTCCAACTCACAAAGCCATGAGTGAGGTCAACTAATGAAGACCAGAGCCTGGATAGGTTCATTTCTCTGGGTGTTTGGGTTTAACCTCCTTGTGGCCTGGGCTGCCATCGATTGGGGCCTAGGATGGGCCATTGCAATTCTGTGCCTCCGTCACATTCTCGCTGGAATTCCGAAACTCTACAATACCTGGCGGGAACTTGTCGTGGGGCCTCAAGATGCTGCTAAAATGCCAGCGCTGTCTGTAGAAAAATGGCCAAACCGCAAATGGCTCATCGAAACAGTGCTGTGTTCAGGCCTATCCGCAGTTGTGGTATTTTGGTTCAACTATCCCTTAAAAGAACTGTTCCTGGCAAGGTAACTATGTATTTCTCCACTAAAGTTTTCAGCTTACTTTTAGGAACTGCCCTGTTGCTCTCGGCCTGTACCGCGCAGCCTTCTCCAGAGATTACGGCTACAGCAGCCCAGACCGTAACCGCCACCGCACCGACAGTCCCCCCCACGCGCACGCCGTTTGTCGCTGCACCAACCGCCACACCCCGGCCGACATTATCCCCCGCCGAAACCACCGCGCTGATTGAAACCAACGGCGGCTGCCGCTTCCCGTGTTGGATGGGCATCACACCGGGGCAGTCGAAGTGGGACGAGGTGGAACCGTATCTGTTGACTTTCCTATCAAAGAATCATACTCAGTATGGACCAAGAAAAACATATTCTTTTACTATTTCAATGGATAATACCGAGCATATAATCAGCCAAATTAGCGTTTCTGACAATAACGTTGACTTAATCCTGGCTCTAAGACCAATTGAGGAGACCCCTATCTGGAAAACACTTTCCGAATATGGAAAGCCGAGTGAAATTAGAATTCTCCCTATGGGACACTATGCTGGAGTGGGATTTGATGTACCCGGAGAATTCACACTGGTGTTTTATTACCCGGAGCAAGGAATCATGGCGGCATATTCGGGAGATACCGAAGCCGGGAAAGTTTTGCATGCGTGCCCGGTGAATACCACGTTTAGCCCAGATTCATGGTGGCTTTTATGGTATCCCCAGAAGCCATTAACTTTTGCCCAGGCTGGAACCGAGTTGCATCTTCCACAAAAGGGCATCGATTCTATTGAAGAAGATTATTTATCAATTGAAGAGGTCACTGATTTCACTGTAGACACTTTTTATGAAACCTACAAGGTCGAGGCTAACGCTGCCCAGTGCTTTGATATTCAAGACCCGGAATGGGTCGGCAAGTGAGCCCGCGAAAAAGGCTTCTGCTACCGCACCTTTTCGCCCAGGTCACTTAACATGTTCATGGCATTGCCGCGCATCAATTACAAAGCAACTTGGGTTCACACCTGCGAGCGCGGCTCGGGCAGGCGCCAGTTGAAGCGGGAAGAAATGATGCGAAAGGCAAAGGTCACCAGAATGCTGGCCACCGTGGCCACCCAGAGCTGGGCGCCGGCGCGCTCCAGCCCGATATAGACCCAGGCGCCTACAAACGAGCAGGTGGCATACAGCTCGGTATTTTTAATGAAGATGGTGGGGATCTCGTTGCAGGTCACATCGCGCAGCACGCCGCCAAACACCCCCGTGACCATGCCCATCAGCGCGGCGATGAAGACCGCGGTGCCCTGCTCCAGCGCCCGGGCGGCGCCCATTACGGTGAAGACGCCCAGCGCCAGCGCATCGGGGATCAGGATGGAGCGGGCGGTCAGTTTGAGCAGGCGGGTGGAGTAGAAGGTGAGGATGGCCACCGCAAACCCCACCAGCGGATACCCCGGCTCTTTGACCCAAAAGACCGGGCCGCGCCCCAGCAGCATATCGCGCAGGGTGCCGCCGCCCAGCGCGGTGATCAGGGCGACGGTAGTGGCGCCGACAATGTCCATATCTTTGCGGCGCGCCTCAAACACGCCCGAAACCGCCCCGGCACCCACGCCCAGGTAGGCAATGATGAGGATAATCAGGTCGAGATTCATGGACGCGATTATACTCCGATTGCCAGACAGAGAAAAATCGAATACCCCGGCGCTGTTTTACTCCCCGAGCTGAAGCTTTTGCAGCAGCGCGTCCAGATCAAAATCCGCTTTTGGAAGCTGAGGCCAGGCGTTCAGGCCGTCCTGGTCAAAGCGCGGGAGCAGGTGCAGGTGAAAATGCGGCACCGATTGCTGCGCCGCCGCGCCACTGGCGTGCAGCAGATTGACCCCCGTGGCCTGGATCTGGGTTCGATAGTGCAGCGCCAACTTTTTGGCGGCAGCCATCAGTTCTCCCAGCAGTGTCTCAGATGCCGCGTAAATATCGGGCACGTGTTTTTTGGGCACAATCAAGGTATGCCCGTAGGCCTCGGGCACCCGGGGCAAAAAACAGATCACCGTCTCGGTCTGATAAATAATCCGGGCGGGGCAGCGTTGGTGGACAATGTCGCAGAAAAGGCAGGCGCTCATCGCCCCTCCCAGCGGGCCTGGCGTTTGATGCTCCGCCACCCGCTGGCAACCAGCCCAACCAGTGCCCCCAGGAAAAAGCCAATCTGTGCGGTGGCCTCGTAGCCCTGCACCCCATTAAAGCGGAAGCCGGTGGCAAAGTTCCCGCCGATCAGCGCGCCGAGCACAAAACCCAGAATACCGCCGATGCACATGACACCGATGACGGCCATTACCTGTCGGATTGTTTTGACCATGGGCGGGGTTCTCCTCTCTGATTCCTGATAATTATGCCACAAAAGCGGATTTTGTTAACCCCGAGATGCCGCCGCGCCACGGCTTATCTTCTCTGGAGTGCGGGTCGCACAGCACAGATGATGCCGGCTAAAGCCTGCACTCCAAGAAAGAAGCCGCTCAATTTGGGACGACTGTCCAGACAATTATGCTATGATTATTCCATCTCTGGCTCTGCCCGCAGCCCGGACAGGGCCTTCCCCAAAACCTGTTTTCTTAAAGGATACCCCCATGAAAGCCAAGAAACTGCTGTACATCCTGGTGATTGCTCTGTTTCTGCTGACTGCCGCTGCCTGCGGCGGCGATGATTATGAAGCCGAGACCGAAACCGAGGTCGAAGAGACCGAGACGATTGACGCTGAAACCGAAGAGACCGAAACGGAGGAAGGCGAGGCGGAAGACACCTCCGATGATGCCGCCGCATCGGTGGATACGGACGCCTGTAATGCCTTTTTGGCAGACTTCTTTGTGGAGGATGATTATTCGAGCGGCGATGACTCAGAAGATGGCGAAGACGAGGGGGAAGATGAGGAAGAGGACGGCGAGGACGAGGGCGAGGATGGCGAGGATGATGACGAAATCATCCTGGTCACCTATCAGGTCAATGGCGATGAGATCTCAAATCCGCAGGAAGAATCGGTGTCTGATGATCTGATTGCCCTGCAGCAGGATACCGAAACGCAGCAAGAGGTCTGGGATTATTTCATCAACTTTATGCCGGCCGAACAGCGGGAGCGGATTTCAGAGTTCATCATCTTCACCGATGGGCAGGAGAACGTTCTGGCAGCCGTGGATCAGCTCAGCGTGACGCCGGACGCCTGGTCGCTGGAAATTGATATTGCCGATACAGACGACAAAGCCGAGCTGACCTACACCCTGCTCCACGAGTACGGGCACATCATGACCCTGAACAACACCCAGCTCACCACCACGGGCGGCAGCTGCACCACCTATCAATCAGATGAAGACTGCACCACCGAAGGCTCTTACCTCAACCAGTTCTACCAGGCCTTCTGGACCGACATTTACTTTGAATGGGAAGCCGCCTACGCCGACGACACCCTGGATGCGTTCTACGAGCAGTATTCCGACCAGTTCCTGACGGACTATGCCGCCACCGAGCCGGATGAAGATATTGCCGAATCCTGGCTGTACTTCATCATCTCCGAGCCGCCTGCCGGCGATACCATTGCCGAGCAGAAGATCCTCTTCTTCTACGACTTCCCCGAACTGGTCAGCCTGCGAGACGAGATTCGCAGTAACCTGTGCCTGTACCTCATGGATGAGGAATAGCCACCGGGATATTGGATCGGCGCAAAGGGTTGAGCCAGCCGCCCTTTGCGCCGATGTTTGGGTGAGGGGAAATCTCCCGCGCCTATGGCGCAGGTGTGGGCGTGGTCAACTGTCCGGTTGACCAGTCATAGAACTGGTAACGGATTGAAAAAGTTTCAATATTTTCAATCCTGATGGTTAGAAAATCCCGGCCTTCCCCACTTTCAATAATGACCCAGTCCCCGGCTACTTCCAGCGGTGTGGTCAGTGTTCGCGTTTTGATGGCAAAGATCTGTACGCCAGAATTTTTTACTTTCAGGGGGTCCTGGTCAATTTCACACCTGGCGTAGGCCAGATAATTCCCATCGGGTGACCAGGTCAGACTGCCGGTCTTGTATTTACCGACTTCAATCTCGATAGTTTCTCCAGTTCTCAAATCCAGGATCCTGGGCTGGTCGAGATTATTTGTGTATGCAACCCAGCGGCTGTTGGGCGAAATGGCAACCTCATAACTGCCCGGCACGTCTGTTTCAGGCAGGATTGTGACGACTGTGCCGGAATCCAGGTTGATTTGATAAAGACCATTGACAGTGGGATAGTAAAAGCAAGGCCCACCGCCATCATAGGATTTGTAGGCCTTGAAATACAGATAGGTTTCATCACCCGTCCAATGGACCGGGCTTAAGCCACCCATCCCGTCATGGTCTGGCACCAGTTCGGCGAACTGCAAAATCCACTGTCGTCCATCTCGATTCACAATGTCTAATGTCTGATCATGTTGATATCCGCACGAGACAGCCATCCAATTTCCACCCGGCGAAAAAGAAGGTTCCCCTACTCGAAAACCTTTGCAGGTCACTGGAAATCCGGCGCTCTGAGTGGCTGAGGCATCTGCCGTTTGCCGGACCTGGGTTGCGGCAATATCTGGCGTGCTGGTTGTGGCTGGTGGTGATGTGAACGTGTGTGAGGGCTGCGGCGAGGGCGTGGCTGTGGGCTGCGGCGTTGCCAGCAGACGAGTGGGGGTGAGGGTGACTGGTGCGGGCGCAGGGGTGCAGGCTGCCAGCGCCAAGCACAGCAAAAACACCAGCAGCAGCCATCGAAATCCGGGGGATTTGGACATACTTGGCTCCATCATTTTGGGGAGAGGGGATAAAAACAACGGGCTTGAAACACACCCTATCGTTTATTATATCGCTTTAACATCCAAACCCTGGCGGGGTTTTCCTGCCGGGTCATACTGGCACAATATGCCTCACGGCACATGCGCTGCCAGGGGCATCGGGCTATACTCAAACTGGCGCAGTTCCATCTGCCCGCATTCTCTTCCAACGAGGTTAAAGATGGCCCTTAGCGGTACTGTTGATAAAACCACCCTGCCCGCCATGTCGGAGCTTAAAACCCGGCTGGCGCCGTTTGCCCGCGCCAATACCCGCGTGGCGCTGCGCCAGTTGATTGTGACGCTGCTGCTGTATGCCGCCGGCTGGGCGGCAATGTATTTCAGCCTGCAAGTGGGCTACTGGCTGACACTGCTGCTGGCGGTTCCGGTGGCCGGGCTGCTGGTGCGCATCTTCATATTCTTTCACGACTGCGGCCATAACTCGTTCTTCCCGTCCACAAAACTTAACCGGCGGGTGGGCTTCTGGCTGGGGGTGCTGGTCTTTACCCCCGGCGAGCAGTGGTGGCGCTCCCATGCCATCCATCACGCCACCAGCGGCAACCTCGACAAGCGCGGCGTGGGCGATGTGACCACCCTCACCGTGAGCGAATACCGCCAGCTTTCACCCTGGGGCCGGTTGGGCTACCGTCTGTTCCGCCACCCGTTGATCATGTTCCTGCTTGGCCCCATCTGGATGTTCCTGATCTCGCACCGGCTGCCGCTGCCGCGCCACGGCCAAAAAGAGACCCGCTCGGTCATCTGGGCCAACCTGGCCATTCTGGGGCTGGCGGCGGGCCTCAGCCTGCTGCTGGGCTTCAAAGAATACGTCCTCATCCAACTGCCCGTCATCTGGCTGGGCGGCATGGCTGGCATCTGGATGTTTTACATTCAGCATCAATTTACCGGTGTTTACTGGGCGCGCACACCGCAGTGGAACTATGTGGCCTCCGCCTTTCAGGGGGCCTCTTATTACCGGCTGCCGCGGGTGCTGCAGTGGTTCACGGGCAATATTGGCTTTCACCACATCCATCACCTCAACCCGCTGGTGCCCAACTACGCCCTCGATGCTGCCTATCACTCCGACGGCCTGCTGCGCCAGTCGCCCACCCTCAACATCCGGCAGAGCCTGGCCTCCATCCCGCTGGCATTGTATGACGAAGCCGCCGGGCAGATGGTCAGTTTTCGGCAGGCGCGCCAAAACGCAAAACCTTAACGTTACCCCCCGCCTGGTTTGATGTACAATGTGGGTGTGGATGCTCCAACCCTCACCGCCGCGCTGCGCGGCCTGCCTGTTCCGCAAATCCGTTACCGGCCCGTCACCGGCTCGACCAATGCCGATGCGCTGGCCTGGGCGGCTGTGGGTGCGCCGGATGGCTGCCTGGTGGTGGCCGATGAGCAAACCGCCGGGCGCGGCCGCCTGGACCGGCGCTGGTACACCCCGCCGGGCGCGGCGCTGGCCTTCAGCCTGATTCTGCGCGCCGCACCATCCGAGCTGCCCCACCTGGGCCTGTTTTCGCCGCTGGCCGGGCTGGCACTCTGGCAAACGCTGCTGGCTTACGGCCTGCCCGCGCAGATCAAATGGCCCAATGATGTGCTGCTGGCTGGCCGCAAAACGGCCGGCATCCTGGCCGAGGCCGACTGGACAGACGCCGCCGCGCCGGTGGTGGTGCTTGGGGTGGGCGTCAACGTGCTGCCAGAGGCCGTGCCGCCGCCAGACCTGCTGCGCTTTCCGGCCACCTGTGTAAGCGCCGCCCTGGGCGCCCCGGTGGACCGGGTGGCCCTGCTGAGCGAGATTCTGAGTGCCTTTTTTGCCCTGCGCCCCCGGCTGGGCAGCCCGCAGATGCTGCAAACCTGGCAGCATGCACTGGCGTTTCTGGGCGAAACCGTGTATATTGAGAACCAGGGCCAGCCCGTCAAATCGGGCGTGCTGCTGGGCGTGGATGCCACCGGCGCCCTGCGCCTGCAGCCCTCAGATGGCCCCGAGCTGACCATTCCCGCCGGCGATGTGAGCCTGCGCCCGGCGCATTTTTGAACCGGAGATTTACCGATGCTTGAAGACCTGCGCAACTCGGCAAACTTTAATGACGAACCCGAAACCCCGCCTCAACCCCCCAAACCCGCCCCGGAGCGTCGCGCCGCGCCGCGCCCGGCAGCCCGCTTCAAAGACCCCCTGATCCTCGGCATGACGGCTGTCCAGCGGTTGATTGTAGCGCTGCTGCTTTTCTTCTCCACCTGCCTGCTGGGCGCCCTTTGCCTGGTCATCACCGGGCGGGTCTATCTCCCCTGAGAACTTTCCTTGCCGAAAGTCATTCGGCAGGGATGATGTTTATTACTTGTCGGATAATTATGACTGGAATAAACTCATTTAGAGTGGAGTAATCTTACCCTATTTTCTTTTTTCAGCAAGGAAGACATCATGCAAATCACCCGCCAAGCCGACTACGCCCTTCGTGCTATTCTTTTCCTGGCCCGCCAGGATTCAAACATTCGCTCTGCCACCAGCCAGATTGCCGAAGTGCAGCACATTCCGCCGTCTTTTCTGGCGAAGATCATCTCACAGCTCGCTATTGCCGGGCTCATCCACACCTCGCGCGGCGCGCGCGGCGGCGTGACGCTGGCCCGCCCGGCCGAAGAAATTACGGTCTTGGAAGTGGTCGAATCGATTGACGGCCCCATGGAATTGAATCAGTGCACGCTGTCCTCGGCGGTTTGCCCGTTTGGACCGGCCTGCCCGCTGCGCGCCCTCTGGTGCGATACCCAGGATGTGCTGATTGAACGTCTGCGCACAACCACGTTTGGCCAGATTGTGGCCAACGAACGGGCGGCTCAAGAATAAAACTGGAGAGCTCATTTTCAAAGGGGGTGCAGCATGAAAACAGGCAGCAGCATTGGTCGTCCGTGGGTGATTGTGCTCTATGACGGCAGTGTGATGTTGGATTGGGGCGATGGGCTGTTTCAAGATATTGCCACCGGCGAGTTTGCGCGCCTGACCGAGGCGCAAATCAGCCACACTATCCGCACCGAAGAACTGGAATACCTGCGCGCCAGCGGTCAGATTGATGGCTACGATGACCGCTGCGTCTATTTTCACGGACTGCCCGAGCGCCCCCAGTCTGATGAGGGCTGATCGGTCTGTTCCACTTTCCAGGTGCAAGGCGCGCCCCTGCCCAACCCATCTGGGCCCTGGCGCAGGCCGCGCCAAAACCTAAAACAACCCGTTATAATCCACCTTCTCAAAGATTTGCAGCTTGCCGCCGATGGTGGCATCGAGCACGCGGCGGCCGGCCTGTTCGTAGGCCCGGCGGGCCAGCAGATAGCCCCGCTCCGAGGTGTCCAGGTCGGGGAGCTGCCAGCGGAAGCCCTTGCCAAAATAGCCGGGGTGGAAGTGATTGGGGTCATCGCCTTCGGAGACGATGGTGGTGTTGGGCTTGCCCTGGGTCACAAAGTTGTGATCCACGCCAACCAGAATGACCGTCTCAAAGCCGAGGTAGAAGGCCAGCTGCAGGGCCACATAGGTCACGGTGGCGCCTTCCCACAGCCGCCCGCGCACATCACGGGCAAAGCGCGGCCCGGTATAGGTGGTGTAGAGGAAGTACAGATCATCGGCAGGCTGCAGCCAGCGGTGCGCCCGCCAGGCAAAGAAGCGCGGCATGGCCAGAGCCTGCAGTTCCGCGGCCGACTGCTCGATCACCAGGTCGTTGATTGAGACCAGATAGCTGGTCTGAAAGCCCATCTCAGGGAAGGCCAGGAAGATGCGGTTGAGGCCGATGGTATATTCGCCCTGCAGTTTGGTCAGGTCGGTCTGGCGCAGCGAAGGCCCGTTGCCCAGGATGAAGCAGCGCTGCCCGGCGTGAAGGTTGCGCAGCGCGCCCAGGCGGGCGCGGGTCTCGCGCCGCCAGGGGTGGAATGTGGCCGCGGGCCAGTCTTTCAGGCGGGCCAGGCCGTCACGGGTCTCGCGCAGCAGGTTCAGCGCGGGCGCCGGCAGAATTTTTTTCAAAGTCTCACGCATGGGGGCCTCACTCCGTGCTCAGGCGGGCGGTGGCGCCGCCGTCCACAATCAGCGCCTGCCCGGTCATAAAGGATGACTGCGTCCCATCCGCCAGGAAATAGACCGCATGGGCAATCTCTTCGGGCAGGCCCACGCGCCCGTTGACGGTCTTGCGCGCCAGGTTGTCCAGCCGCTCGGTGATCGAGCCAGCGCCCACATGGCCGCGCCCCAGCCCGGCCCGCAGCATGGGCGTATCCACCGCACCGGGCAGCACCGCATTCACGCGGATCTGGTCGGGGGCAAATTCAATCGCCATGGCGCGGGTCAGCGCCAGCAGCCCGCCCTTGCTGGCCGCGTAGGCGGCAATGTTGGCCGAGGTCTGCACGGCGTGAACCGAAGACATATTGACAATGGCACCGCCGCCGCCCGCCTTGAGCAGCGGGTGGGCCAGCTTGGCGCCCAGAAAGGCCGAGCGCAGGTTCGAGGCAATCGTCAGATCCCACTCTGCCACCGAGGTTTCGATGATGGGCTTGGCCACCTGGAGCGCGGCATTGTTCACCAGCGCGTCCAGCGTGTGCGTGAACGAGCGGGTCTGCGCGATGATGCTCTCCAGCGCGGCGGGGTCGGCAATATCGGCCTGGATGAAGAACCCATCCGACGGGAACGGCTCGCCAAACGGGGCGCGGTCCACGCCAATGACGGTCCAGCCGTTCTGGGCAAAGAGCTGCACCGTGGCGCGGCCAATGCCGCCCGCGGCGCCGGTGATGAGCATAATCCTTTTGGGGTCAGACATTGTTAATCTCGTTTCTCCATGGGGTGGGCAGGTCAGGGGCAGAGCAGCGGCGCGGCCAGCGGGTCTAACCCGGCGCGATACTGCGCGCACAGCGCCGGCCCGGCGGCAGACTGCCGGATGAAGGCAGCCAGTTCAGCCGCCTCGGTCGTACGATTTTCGTGCAAATAACCCTGAAGCATGGGCAGCCATTCCAGCGGGTCGGCGGGAGCCAGGCCCTGCTGGCGGGCGGCATCGCCCAGGCGGGCAGCTTCGATCCAATCGGCCTGCTGGCGGGCCAGCGAGGCCTTTTGATAATAATAGCACCAGCCATGCGCCGGTTCAGAACCAAAAACAACCGGGTAAACCACCGGCTCGGGTGCATCCACCACCACCTGCCGGGGGTGCGAATAGGGCGCGGTGAGCTGCAGCAGCGGATCGGCGGCCGCGGCCGCCAGCAGGTCGGGCTGGGCGGGGTCCAGCAGGTGCACGCAGGCCTGCGGGTCAGCCCAGGAGACGATCAGCGCCCGGGTAAAGTCGCGCTCAAACTCAAACGTGCGCGAGGAGCGCAGTGAACCGGTGACACCGGCGGTGAGGAGGGCCGCGGTATCGGCGTTCAGCACCTCGGCTTCAATCGCCAGCCGGGGCTCGCCCGGGTGATAAATGAGGTTGGCCGGGGAGAAGATTTCATAATCTTCAGCCAGGCGGTAATTCGGCGGCAGATAGGCCATCAGGAGCGTTTTGTCTTCAAGCTGCGGGGCGCGCCAGGCCAGTTGATGCCAGAAACTGCGTTGCACCTGCCAGAACTGGCCCCAGTAAATTGCGTTCAGGGTATGCGTCAGCAGGGCAATGGCAATCAGCACAGCCACCCAGCCCCGCGCCGCTCGGATGCGGGCCGCGCCGAAGATCAGGCCGGTGAGCAGCAGGGCCACGCCCAGGGTGGCCTGCAGGGTATAGCGGTCAAACTGGTCGCGGAAATAGACGTTGCGGTTGGAGACCAGCACCGGCAGCAGCGTGACCAGTACCATCAACGCGCCCAGCACAATGGCGGCGCGCCCAAAATCGTCTTTTACGGGGGCCTCTGCCGGGCGCTCCTGGCGGGCAGCAAAGAACCACCACAGCCCCGCGCCCGCAGCCGCGGCCAGCAGCCCGGCGGCCATCTGCCCGGCCGGGGCATTGACCGCCAGTTGATACAGCGGCACCCCCCAGGCCAGAAAAGTTGTTTCCACCAGGTCTTTGAGGGTTTCGATACTGAGCTGCCCCAGCATCGCCAGCGGCTGCCCGGTGTACAGCGCCCACAGCGCGCCGGCATCGGTGGCGGGGCGGGTGGAATGGAAGATAAACAGGCGCCAGTAGAGAAAGGCGCCGGCAGCCAGCAGGTAGGGCAGGTAGATGAGCGCCGTTTTGGGCAGCCATTTGCGCCAGCCGCAGCCCTGCCGCCGCAGCACATAGATGATGAGCAGCAGGCGCACCGCTTCCAGGCCGATCATATACTCATAAATGAGCAGATACCCCCCCGCCAGCACCGCTCCCAGCGCCAGCGCCGCCGCCTGCAGCCAGTTCCGACGCGCCGTTGTCAGGGCAAATACCGTCAGCGCGATGGAAAAAATGGCCAGGGCATAGCCAATGAAGTGATTTTGGAATGTGTTGGCGTTGGGCTGCTGCAAAAATCCGGGGTAGAGGATGAACAATGCCGCCGCGGCGGCAGCTTCCAGGCGGCGCGCCGGCCAGAGCAGGCGCAGCAGGGCATAAAAGCCCACCACGCTGGTAAAGCGGGCGGCAAAGGCAAACAAATGCCAGTTGAGCGGCGCCGAGCCCAGCAAAATAAACACTTTGGCATATAACCGCCCCATGAAGGGCCGGTCAATCATAAATTCATCAATAATTCGTCCGGGGCCAAACGAACTGCCTGCCCAGATGACATGCCAGTCATCCTTATAAAAACCCAACTGCAAAATCAGCGGCAGATAGGCCAGCGCAGCCAGCAGCAGGAGCAGCCCCAGCGTGACGGCATACGGCAGCCAGTCCGGACGCGCCCGGCGGCTCACGGCACCGCCTCCGGGGCGGGCAGCTTATCCCACAGCACGTAGGGGGAACCGGTCTTGAAGTAGATGGTGTGATTGTTCAGCTTGATGGGCGTGTAGGCGGTCAGGAAGGGCGCGGCCTCTTCATCGGTGCTGGGGAAGACCTCTACCACCACATCCGGCTGAAGCTGACCGATGGAATACTCGTAGCGCCATTTGCTGTGGCCGGGCCGCAGGTTCAGAATATCCTGACGGCTGGGGTTGGAAGCGTCTATCATCAGGTCGAGCCGGGCGGGCATCATGGCAATGGTGCGGTCGCACTTGCCGAACAGATCTACACCGGGGCGCTCGGCAAAGTAGATGATGGCCCCGGCGGCGGTGACGGCAATGTGGGCTTCGGGGGTGGTCACGGTGTTCAAGATCAACCCGTCGCGTGTGTAGCGTTCAGAGCCAGGTACAAAGTAAGAGCGCTGGGTCAAAAAGGCGTAGCTGAGGGCGCCCTCTTTGGGCAGCCGCAGGGCCGTGAACGGACTGCCCGCGTTCTTGTAGCGGTTGGAAAACAGCAGCGCAAAAACGCAGACCAGCACCAGCAACACACGCCCGGCAACCGCCAGTGCGCCCGCCAGCGGCTTGAGCCAGCGGCCGAGGGCACGGATCACCAGGTCCATCCAGTGCCAGCCGGCAGCGCTGAACAGCAGCCAGTAGAACGGCATGCCCAGGGCGATGAAGCGGTTGGCGCCGCCGCGGTGTTCCCAGGCGTCGCCGCCCACATAGACAGAGTAGGCAATCTGCCCGGCGACAATCAGCGCGGCCAGCAGCCAGCGGCGGTCACGCCGAAAGATCAGCACAGTGAAGGCAAAAATGAAGGCCAGCACATGCAGCCCGCCGATGAAATCTTGCAGGGTGTACCAGCCGCGCAGCAGCCGGAAGTTGAGCGGCATGCCGACCACTTTGAGGTAGTAGGTCATGGGCAGCCATTCGCCGTAGTAGGCGTAGCGCAGCCCGGTCTGAATGCCCAGCCCGAGCGCCAGCAGCCCCACGCCCCAGGCAAAATGCTTCCAGCGGTTGCGGCGGTCAAACAGCCACAGCCAGCCCAGGATCACCAGGTAGGGCACGCCCATATCCAGCCGGATGAAGGTGCTGATCGCCAGCAGCGCGTACAGGCCCGGAATCACGCGGCCCTCGTCCAGCGAGCGCAGCGCCAGCCAGACCGCCGCGGCCACAATCAGCAGCAGCACACTCACCTCGCCGCCCAGCAGCGACCAGTTGGACAGCGGGTAGTAGAAAGCCGTGAGCAGCACCGCCAGCAGCGCCACCAGGGGCTTATCGGGCAGCAGGCGGTTGGCGATCTTGTAAATGAAGAGCAGGCACCCGAGGACGAAAAGACCGCCAGCAATCATCACCGGCAGGCTCATCAGCCGCTGGGGGATGGGCAGCAGGTGCAGCAGCGCCATAAACCCCACCCACAACGGATTAGAGAAGCCCTCAATCCGCTCGGCGCCGGGGTGCCAGACCAGTCCATCACCGTTGGCCAGGCTGCGGGCGTAGGTCATCGAGATCATTGCGTCGTCAAAGAGCGCGGCGTAGGTCTCGCCATCCACGGTGAAGAGGCTCATCTGGATGAAGCGCGCCGCGTAGGCGGCATAAGCCAGCAGAATGATCCCCAGCAGCAGGGTCTGGACCGATTTTTTCATGCACGCGCCTGCCAGTCGGTCAGGTCGGCGGCGGGAATGCCCAGCGACTCGAGCAAATTGCGGATGGTGTTCCAGTGCACCCGTTCCCAGGCGGCCGGGCTGGAGTTGGAGTTGTGCGGGGCCAGCATCACGTTGTCCATGCGCAGCAGCGGCGAATCGGCGGGCAGCGGCTCCACCTCAAACACATCCAGCGCGGCGCCGGCAAGCTGACCACGCTGCAGCGCGGCGATGAGGGCGGGCTCGTCCACAATCGGGCCGCGGGCAGTGTTGATCAGCACGGCGCCGGGCTTGACCTGCGCCAGCGTCTGCGCGTTGATCAGGTGATGGCTGGTGGGGTTCAGGTCGCAGTTGAGGCTGATGTAATCAGACTGCGCCAGCAGGTCGGCCAGCGGCAGGCTGGTGACGTGATTTTCAAGCAAAAAGTCGGGCGCAACCGGCACAATGTCGTTGCCAAGCAGCGTCATGCCGAAGGCGCGGGCGCGGCGCAGCACGGCCTTGCCCACGTTGCCCACCCCGATCACGCCGAGGGTGCATTCGCTCAACGAGCGCCCGGGGATCTTCTGCCACTCGCCGGCTTTCATGGCCCGGTCCATCCAGGGCTGGCGGCGGGCAAAGGCCAGCAGGTAGCCCAGCACGGAATCGGACACGGGCAGGGTGAAGGCGTTGGGCGTGTTGCGCACGGCAATGCCCAGCCCGGCGGCGGCGCTGCGGTCAATCGAATCGATGCCGGTGCCCCACTTGGAGATGACCTTGAGGCGCGGGGCGCAGGCCGCCAGCACGCGCGGGGTGTAGCGGTCATCGCCGCAGACGGTGGCATCAAACTGACCTGCCAGGGCCAGCAGCTCGGCTTCGGACAGGCGCTCGTGCACTTCGGGGACGAGCAGCTCGAGGCCGTAATGGGCAAAGACCGGGCGAAAACGCTCGACAAACGGAAGCAGGTAAGGCGCAGACAGCAAGACAACAGGCATGGGGTTCCTCCAAAAGGTTATTTTATCACCAGCTTCTGGGATTTGGGATTTTGGTTTTGGCAATCCGCCTTGTGCTTAAGTCAAACGCCAGAAAAAACCCCGATCCATTTACTGCTTTTTAAAGTACTCAATATACCCCTGCCAATCTTGTTTGCTTGGTTTATAAATACTTTCATCAAGATCTCCGCCGAGGTATTTAACGTTTCTGATCTTTGTTGTTGGTTCTAATACATATGAACTGCCTTTTTGATCTTTAAGCCAGATGGCCATTCTCAAATCCGGGTAGTACAATCGTGTGGTTGTTTCCCGAATCGATTCTTCGTAGCCCAATACAATGACATTCAGATAAGCCGGTTCCCCAAATTCATCTATCAGATCCTGGACAGTGATTTCCTGTTGAGGAATAAACACCACCTCGTAAACATGGCTTTTGTCCGGGTCAAAATAAAATGAAAAAGTCTGAGAACATCGTATTCCCAGCGTGCCGGTATCTTCATAGGTATCCCATTCTTCACAAGCATCCCAATACTGGTAATCGGTCAGAATTTGAACGGTCTCATCGTAGGTGGTGACATCGGGCACAATTCCCAGAAAGCACGGTGGACCGCAAGGGTCTTTGGTCAAAAGTCCCCCATCACAGGTTGGCAGCGGTATGGCAGTGGTAGGGCCGGGGACAGGGCAGTGCAGCGGTTTTTGAGTGGGCTCGATATTTCCATCGGGGACGGATGTACTGGTAATTTCGGTCGTGCGCTGCAGGGTGCAGGCCGAAAGCATGATCAGGCAAAATGCGAACATCAGCAGTTTTGGTATGGGTTTCTTTTTCATCTCGTTGATCCTTATCAAGCGCAGGATGCTGCTCGGAAAATCACATTGCTAAACGTTACTATTTTTCAAAGTACTCAATATACCCCTGCCAAGCCTGTCTCCGAAATCTAAAATCACGTGCACTATGCTCTGCGCCAAGGTATCTAACATTGTCGATCTTTGTGGTTGGTTCCAATAGATATGAACCACCTTTTTGATATTCAAGCCAAATGGCCATTTTCAAATCCGGGTAGTACAATCGTGTGGTTGTTTCTCGGATTGATTCTTCGTACCCCGATACACTGACATTCAGATAAGCAGGCTCTCCAAATTCATCTATCAGATCCTGGACAGTGATTGCCTGCTGCGGATTATATACTATCCTTGTAACATAGCTATTGTCTTCATTCAGACCAAACAAAAAAGTGTCTGAGCACTCTATTCCCAGCGTCCCACCCACTTCAGTAGTGTCCCATTCTTCACAATCATCCCAATACTGGTAATCAGTCAGGATTTGGATCGCCTCATCGTAGGTGGTTGTATCAGGCACAACCCCTAGAAAGCACGGCGGACCGCAAGGCTCTTTGCTTAAAAGGCCGCCGTCACCGATGGGCAGTGGGACGACAGTGGTGGAACCGGGGACAGGCCGGTGCAGCGGTTTGGGGGTGGGCGTGGCGGTGGGGGTGCTCGTCTGGCAGGCGGCGAGCAGCCCGGTCAGCAGGAGGGTGATGACGATTGATAAAATGATGCGCCCTGGGGTTTGTGATGTCATGTCCGCTCCTTTCGTCAGTCCCACCGGCAGATTGGATGAGTTGATTGTAGACTCGGCAGTGAGATTTGTCAAATAAAGTTTCACGTTTCAGGTTCGATGTGCGACGGTGGCTGCGAGTCAATATCCTGGTAGGGGCACGAGGAGTTTGCGCAGAATCTTGATCTGTTATGATTACCCCGTGCCCCTGCGTAGAACCCTCCGGCTCACGCCGGGCAGGGTAAAACCTTTGGCGGCCTGAACACAGGCATTGGCTCTTTTCATTGTTACTCAGGGGCGAGGCCGATTCTATTCAATGATGGCCCGGGTCGTCTCACCTCGCCCCTACAAGGGGCAGGGCTGTGCGGCCCTTACGCTTCATGCACTGTCGCACGTGGAACCTGGAACGTGGAACGCTTTTCTACCCTGCTTCCCGCGCCAGCCAGCGCAGGCTGCCAAACACCAGCAGCGCCACCCCCACCAGAATCACCGCCACCGGCAGCGCGGCATCCAGCCCAAAGCCGTTGAAGCGCTCAAACACCAGCACCGGCGCCACCTTGGGGTGGTAGGCCAAAATCACCACGGCCCCAAACTCGCTGATGCCGCGCGCCCACATCATCAATGCCCCGCTGAAGACCCCGCGCCAGGCCTGCGGCAGCATAATCTGCCAGAACACCTGCCAGCCCGAGGCCCCATCCACCCGGGCCGACTGCTCCACCTCGCGGTCCAACTGGGCCAGGGCGGCTCGCGCCGGATGCACCAGCAGCGGCAGGCTGACGAACAGCATGGCCACCACAATGCCCGCCAGATTATCGGTAAAGTAGAGGCCCAGCGGCGTCAGCCAGCGGCCCAGCACCCCCTGACGCCCAAAGACCAGCAGCAGCGCCACCCCCGCCGCCGTGTGCG
>JAGOFZ010000164.1 GCA_017996955.1 Longilinea sp. | reverse complement strand
TCCCGCTGTTGATCTACTTTGTGGTGATGTTTCTGGTCAGCTTTGCCATGGGCAAGCTGGTCGGCGCCGATTACAAAAAGACCACCACGCTCTCATTCACAGCCGCCAGCAACAACTTTGAGCTGGCAATTGCCGTGGCGGTGGCGGTGTTCGGCATCAATTCCAGCGAGGCCTTTACCGCAGTGATTGGCCCACTGGTGGAGGTGCCGGTGATGATTGGATTGGTGAATGTGGCTTTCTGGCTGCAGCGCAAGTACTTTGGGTCGCAGGTTGAAGCTGGCAAACCCGGACCAGACCTTTGTTAGCAACTCTGCGGGGCGGGAGAAGTTTTTCTCCCGCCCCGTTTGATTGGTTCAACGTGCAAAAGCGGTGTAATCAAACCCCAAAATCGTTGTCATCCGCTGTGCAGTTTCGGCAAACAGGGCCTGGATGGCCGTGTGTTGATCATTGCGTTCAATAATCAACGGGTGCGCCTGCACCTGACGTTTCAAGGCGTAATATTCGTCCAGTTCTCCCCGGTCCAGGGGCTGACCGAGCTGTTCCTGTTCAGCCAATTTTTGATATAACTGATCGAAGCGAGCTTCCAGCGCGGCCGTTTCGGCATTCTGCCGCACGGTCTCGACCAGAGTCAAATAAGAATTGACGCTGGCTTCAGCGCCCAGCAGGGCGCCCAGCTCTTGAGCGGTTTGTGTAATCTCAGCCATTAATTCCATGATGATGTACTCCTGATTCATTCGGTGGTTTGAGGGTGAGTGGGTCAGACCTGACCCAATTTCAGCTCCCTCAACCACAGCCGCTGCGCAGCGCATTGGGGGCAAATTCTACCCCGGCAGCCGCGCCAATTGCCCGGTCCACCGTCTGGAACAGCGTTTTAACGGTAGCCTCGGCAGCGCGGTAGGCTTGCACGGCGGGCAGGGTCTCCAGCTCGGCCTGCAAGGCCTCAACAGAGGTCCCCGCCGGGTCCGAATACATCATTTGCTGCTGGCGGATCTCCAATAAAATGCGCCGGACATCGGGATCCTGGTTGACCAGGCTGGCCAGGCGCACAAACTCCTGATATTCAGCAGTCTGCTTGAGCAGCGCGGCCAAGCGCTCGGCGGTTTTTCCAATTTCCGGGTTATGGGTGGGTGTATTTGATGAAGAGCAAGATGTAGAACAACAATCCATTCGCGAAATCCTTTCAGTCAATGATGATTTACAGGCGGCTTATGCCAACCCGATTATAACCCTGCAATCGCCAGGCCAAACAGGTATCCAGCGAGGGTGCTGAATAGAGCCACCAGCCCGACATAAATGGCGGTTTTCTTTTTGCCCATCACCCCGTTCAGCACCAGAATGGATTGCAGCGACAGCTCGGGATCAGCCAGCAGGTAAGCCAGCAGCGGGCCGCGGGCCATGCCCAGGTCCAGGAACATTTTGGCCACCGGCACTTCCACCAGGGTGGGAAAGTACATAAATACCCCGAAGATCACACCAACCAGATTGGCCCAGAGGGTGTTTTGCCCGGCAATGGTGCGCACCCAGGCTTCGGGAATGATGACCTTGACGATTCCGGCGAGAAAGACGCCCACAATCAGCAGCGGGAAGATTTGCTTGACGAACTTCCAGGTCTCAAAAATCCAACCCGCCAATTCATCCCGGGTGAATGACCGTCCAGCCACAACCCCAATGGCAGCCAGCAAAACCAGTTCGCCAATGAAGCGCCCGTTGATGCCAATCATCAGCGAGCCGATGTCTTCTTTCGGCGCGGCAATCAAGATGGTTAGCGCAATCATTGCAAAGGCGATATACGTCCAGGCATTGAAGCCCTCAAAGATCTTCTCAAAGCCTTGCCAGGCGGTAATGCCAATGACCACCAGCATCAAGATCAGCAGAGCGCCCTGGACGGTTAAGTTCAACGTTGATAAGAAGGCAACAAAGCCGCTTGCCGGGTCAAAGGGCAAATGGATGCTGGCATATACCTTTGTGAACAGGTCCACCTGCAGGGTGCCGACAATCAATACGGCCACCAGCAAAAAGAACAGCACCCACACGGCTGGCTTCACCCTGGCCGTTTGATCAAACACACCGTTGGCCGTCATCTCGGCCTCGCGCGCGGTTTCCTCTTTTCTGAAGATCCAGGCCATGATCAGACCGATGACAATGCCAAAGGCAATGGATAAGACCAGGCGCGAGATGGCGATATCCATCCCAATGGTTGCGCCGGTGTAGGTGATGGCCAGAATGTTAATCGCCGGACCGACAAACAGGAAGGTGATCGCCGGGCCCAGTCCGGCGCCGCGCTTCCAGATGCCTGCAAACAGCGGTAGGATGGTGCAGGAACACACCGCCAGAATGAACCCGCCAAAAGCCGAGGCCGGGTAGCTGATCCATTTGGATGCTCTGGGACCTAAAAACCGGGTAATGGCCTCTTTTGGGATCATTGAACTCATGAACCCGGCAATGACGAAAGCGGGCACCAGGCAGAGCAGCACATGGGCCGCCAGGTAGTCGAGCAGGCTTGTCCAACCAGACCAGAGCAGTGATGCAATGTACGTCAGCACACCATCCATACAGCCTTCCAATCAAAATATGCGATTTATTGAATGTCTATCATTCAAAATAATGGGCAGCTCAATCAAGCGCTGCCCCAAAATACTTATGCAGCCTGCTTGAGCCAGGCAGCAATTTCAGCCTCAGTCGGGATCCGCCCCGAGGCAACCACCTGCCCGTTGATCACCAGGCCCGGGGTGGACAGAATCGGCCATTTCATAATCTCGGCCATATCAGTCACTTTTTCAATTTCAGCTTCAAGCTGCAGCTCGGCAACCACTTTGCGAGCCGCGGCTTCCACGCGCTTGCAGTTGGCACAGCCAGGGCCCAAAACTTTGATATTAATCATTGCAAAACCTCCGTCACAGTTTAGGAATTTTTTCTTTTGGCCGCACATTGCGGGCAGGGACAATCCGTCCCGGTGATTGTTTTTGCCGGCGCCGGTCTTTCTCCGGTCATTTCAGCCACCACGTCTATCAGTTGATAGACTTCGGGGCGCGACACCCGGTAAAAGATATTCCAGCCATCCCGGCGGTCCTGAATCAGCCCGGCTTCGCGCAGCACAGCCAACTGCTGAGAGATGTACGCCTGGCGGTAGCCCAGGTGCGCTTCCATGTGGCAGACGCAATGCTCGCCGTCGCGTAAAATCTCCAGAATGGCCAGGCGGGCCGGGTGCGTCAGCGCCTTGAAGATTTGAGCCTGGCGTTCAAAGGGCTGGGTACGGGTAACGACATTCAATTCCATGAATATGATTCTAAGGCCAGTGTCTGCGGCTGTCAAGAGTGCAGTTGTGTTGAGCCACGGCTTTACAAGACTGGATGGGGGGTGAACACGGAAAGTTAAGGGTCGCGGAGCATCCTTGCAGGACGCACGCGGCCCTGTAAGGATCGCGCAGCATCCTGTAAGGGTCGCGTAGGGGCACACCTGTGTGTGCGCCCTGAGTGGCAGTTTTAAGGAGCCAAGGGGCAAAGTCGCGCAGCCCTCTTACAGGACGCACGCGGCACTGTAAGGGTCCAGGGAGCGGGGGTCTGGATCAAATTTGATAGGCATTTTTCCAGCTTCGGGGTTATACTAGGCTTTCCAGGTCCCCTCACCAGCGGGTAACGCACAGCATGGGGCTACTTCGCAAAATACAAAAGGGAAATAAATAATGGCAGATGTATTTTCATTCATCCGGCAGGGCTGGAATAGTGTTTGGAAGCAAAAAACGATTTGGCTTTTCAGCGCCATCGTTCTTCTCAATCAATTGTTTAATGTTTTTCCAATTGATAGAAACCCAAGTTTGGCGCTGAGGGGCGTTTTGATAATATTGATGCTTATTTCCATCACGCTATCTTTGATCAGCCTCATTGGCGTGCCCTATCTCGCGTACCGCTCTTTAATCGGATCCCCGGCAACTATTCGAGAAACTTTGTCGGCGGTTAAGAAATTCTCTGGCAGGGTAATCGGGTGTTCTTGCCTTGGGGCACTGGTATTTTTTCCCGTATTCTTTGTGTTTCTGGTTCTTACCACAGATCGATCCCCGCTTACTTCGGAAACATCCAACAATATCAATTGGGCGCTTTGGGTTCTCGGAATATTTGCTGCCTTATGGCAATTTACCCTGGCTGCATTTTTTGAACACGATTGGGGGATTCGGAAAAGCCTGGAGAAAGCCTGGGGGCTTTTCAAAAATCACTTTGTTGTTCTGGCCGTGCTTGGGCTGATCCTAGCACTCGTTGCACAGGCGTTCTTAACCTTATCAGGCGTGTTGACGGTGCTCATTCAATCCGGCTTTGACATAAGCTCAATTAGCAATTTCAATTTCCTTAACCCTTTTGTTTCATTGAGAAAAAACCTGCTGTTTGTGTTGATTGTTGGGATTGGTCAAATGATCTATCTGCCACTCATGGCCCATATCT
>JAGOFZ010000163.1 GCA_017996955.1 Longilinea sp. | reverse complement strand
CCCCCAGCCAAATAAAGAAGCATACATGCGAGCGTTCAAAGTCGGGTCTACAGCCAGAGAGGTCATCGGGTAGCCGTTGATGCCATTACTCACCGGGGCAAACGTTTCGGCTGCATCCAGACTTTTCTTGAGGCAGAATGGGCCGTTTGAGCCACCTGCATACAGCACACCAAATTGATTGGGGTCAGCAGTGAGATAGCCGTTAGTGGCCTCATCGGCGCGTTTATCCCATGATTGGCCAAAATCAGTGGAGTAATAGATGCTGCCAGAGAGATTTGAGGCGTAAATCGAATTAATCCGGGTGTGATCAACAGCAAACATCAATACATTCGTTAACGTGCTATCAGTCCAATGATCGGCATAATCTTCAGAATAAAATGTTTGCTGGCCTGTGGTTCCAAATACCAGCTGGCCTGGATTTATGGGATTGACCGCTATAGACCGGTCAGCGGTTGTGTTGATGACTTCTGGCGGCAAACCTGAATTGGCTGCCGCCCAGGAGACGCCGCCATTGGTGGTCAGATAGACGCCGCTGCCGTGCAAGGCAGCATAGACCCAGTTGGGGTCTGTGGGGTCAACTGCCAAATCATAAACATATAAATCATTGGATGGCAGGCCGTTATTGACCAGCGTCCAGGTGACGCCATAGTTGGTTGATTTGAAGACTCCGCCGTACCCGTAGGTGTAAGGTGGAACAGGTACTTTGGTGCGCGTGGCGGCATAGATGACGGCGCCATTGGCACTAGCGGCCAGGGCATAAACAACCACGTGATTGCTGTACTCTCCGGCGGCAGGGTTGTCCATTCGACCTGTGGCGGTCCAGGTGAGACCGCCGTTATCACTGCGATAAACACCGCTGGCAAAATTGGGATCGTTGTTATAGCTGAGGCCAAGGTAAATTCGATTTGAATTGATCGGGTCTATCGTCATGGACAACACCCAGGCACTGTCTGGAAGACCGCGGTTGATGGGTGTCCAACTTATGCCCCCATCTACTGATTTATAGACTCCACCGCCGTAAGTGCCGGCATAAACGATGGCTGAATTGGCCGGGGACACGGCAATACCGGTGGCTGCCGGAGCAAAGTTGAGGCTCAGGCGAGCCGGCGGGACAGGGCTTCTTATAATTACAGGGAGATAAACAGTATAGGGCAGCGAGACGGATGGGGCCTGTGCAGAAACAGGTTGGATTCCTGAATTAGCCAGAGCCGTGGCAATAAGCGACCAGCACAGTAGGCCTAGCAAAAACTTCACGGGGAGATTAGCAGATTTGCGCCACGTCAATTTCTTTGTCCAAAAAATTGAGGTAATCGGCCAGCCAATAGGTGCTGATTGGGATATAGATATTTTCCCCTTTGAGAACCTGCTCCCAATCGGCATGGGTTGTTTGAGCCACAGACCGGGCCATTTGAACATCATCATCTGGTTCGGTGAGTGCAGACAGATAAAACTGGCACACGCGGAGGTGGGCGTTGGCCCAGACAGAGACGGTTTCGGGACAGGTCTGGCGCAGGTATTCTACCCAGGCGGTCAGTTTGTGGCGCAGTTCAGCGGCAGACTGCAGCGCGGTTTGCAGAGAGGCCAGGGTGCTTGCTTTTTCACTATCTGGAGGGTTGCCATGATCCAGGTAATCGCTGAGGCTGGCGGCGTCACACTCAAGGCTGTCAATTTCCTGACGCAAGGCCTCAAGCGCCCGCGCTTGAGTACGGTGATATTCAGCGGCCTGGGCGGCGGTCAAACGGGTCAGTTCTTCTTCATCCTCACTGCCATTGACGAAATATTCGTAGGATGTTCGATACGCATATAATGTGCCGCAGCGGGGGCAGCGGCGGATGTGGCGCTCTTGAATGTCGGAGGCGCCGGGAGGCTGCAATATGATAAGCTGTGCGGCCGCAGTCGGAAGAGGACGGTCGTACTCGGGGGCAGCGTATTTGTAGAAGGATGTTTCAACATCCCGCAGTTCAGAGCAAATTGGGCAGGGGGTGATGTTTTTTCTCCTGAAGAAATTATAGCCCAGGCAGGGTAAAACCTGCGCCTAAAATTACACCTGAGTTGAAAGTTATTCGTAAACTGCCAAGATTTGACGCGCATAATCCTGCACACTTAATCGCAGCGCGTCGGGGGATATCACTTCGATGGCACAACCATAGGATAACAGCCGGTCACGGGCAGATTGCAACGAGTCAAACCCGAGGGAGATCTGGACCCAACCTTGAGAGTCGGGGGAGGTGGCATTTTGCAATGCCTGGCGGGCTTGACCGCCCAGATGCTGCAACAGGCGCGGCTGGATTTCGGGGGAGACTCGTAAAACAACAGAATAGCGGCGGTTTTCCTGCTCAATACCCTGGCACCAATTGGTCCAGAATGCTGCCAGATCAAAACCTGCCGGGCGGGTGAATGTTTCTGAGAGCAGGTCCGCCTGAATAATCCGCTCAACCCTGAGGGCACGCACCTGGTCTTGAAATTGATAGACCAGATACCAAACCCCAGCTTTTGAGACCAGGCCAAGGGGTTCGACCTGGAGATCGATTTCGCCAGTGATGAAGGAACGAAAGCGAAGCTGCAAGGCACAATCTGACCAGACTGCCTGACGGAGTACATCTAACTGGGAAACTGGGCCGGATGGCGACCACCAGTTAGAATCCAGGTAAAAACGCTGGCGGGAGTGCTCGGTTTCGGCAGCCTGAGCAGCGGGTAAAGCGGCGGACAGCTTGAGAAGCGCACCTTTGAACTCCTGACTGACGCCCAGTTCCACCAGCGGCTCGGGGACATTGAGCATGAACAGCGCCCGGATTTCAGCAGGGGTCAGACCGGTCAGTGAGGTACGGTAATCTTCCACCAGGCAGCAGCCGCCGCCGGGGCCGCGCTCGGCGTAAACCGGCACCCCCGCGGCGCTGAGCGCTTCCATATCACGGTAGACTGTACGTACAGAGACCTCCAGTTCCTGCGCCAGTGCAGCGGCGGGAACCCGGGTACGCGTTTGTAGCAGCATTAACAAAGCCAGTAAGCGATCGGCGCGCATATTAACCTCCGCCAGAATACATGACATTAGATGTCAGGTATTCTATTGTATCATCATGTTGTCGCGACAAACAGATCATTTGATTTTTTGAAGGAGTCAATCTATGGAAGCATTAGAAGTTCGGCTGGTGCACCTGCCAGCGATGCGGTTTGCCTGTGCCTCAGGCTTTGGGAAAGAGCCGGAAGCCGCGGCCTGGAAAAAGCTGCTGGGCTGGGCGCAGGCTTGCGGGATGAGCCAGAAAAACCGACGGTTCTTCGGATTCAACAACCCTGACCCGGCACCGGGCAGTCCGAATTATGGTTACGACCAGTGGATGACGCTGCAAGATGACGAAACCATCTTGCCAGATGCGCCAGTGACCCCGATCAATTTCACGGGAGGGTATTATGCAGTGACCCGCTGCCGCCTGAGCGAGATTGGTGAGGCGTGGCAGGCGCTGGTTCGCTGGCTGGAGAGCAGCCCGCACCGGATGGTGGCTGAGCAGTGCCTGGAAGAAGCGCTGACGCCGGAGATCTTTACAGGTGAAGGCGAGGCACTGTTTGCGCCGGAGAAGTCGCCTGAAGATGCGCTGTTTGATCTCTATCTGCCGATCAAAGCATAATCATTCAAAGCCTCCCGTCAAATGGTTTGACGGGAGGCTGCGATTCTATATCAATAATAGTAACGTGAAATAATCGTCCGGCTATATAATACGAGTATGCAAGTCATTCAATCTGTTCTCGGGAGGTTGGCATGACGCGTTGTCAAGGCGTGGTTGTGGTAGATGACCATATTCTGCTCATCCAACACCGGGAACATGTCGGGGGGCGGAGCTTCTGGCTGCTGCCCGGCGGCGGACAGGAAGCGGACGAAAGCGAGGAAACTTGCGTTGTCCGTGAGATGAAAGAGGAAACCGGGCTGGACGTGAAAGTGGAGCGGTTATTAATGACCGTACCCCGGCACCCCGAAGGTCAACACAGGGAGCGCAAGACGTATTTATGCACCATTCTGGCGGGTGTGGCACAGCCAGGGTATGATCCTGAGCCAGAAGCTCGAGCCAGATATCGGATTGCGGCTGTTGGATGGTATGATCTTAGCAGCGAACAGGACTGGGGAGCGGACATCCTGGCTGACACGCGGACTTATACTGAATTAAAACGTATTCAGGCGCTGCTTGGTTATTCTCAGGCGGATGAAAATCCACAAGATCCAAGTCCGGCAGCAAAGGCTGCGCTTCAGATGCCGGGGGTTGGCGTTGCCACCATTATTCACAGGGGAAATCAGGTGCTGCTGCTGCGCAGAAAAAATGTGCATGGCGCGGGAAGCTGGTCAACACCTGGCGGGCATTTAGAATTTCAAGAAGCGCCGGAGGTTTGCGCCATTCGGGAGACAAAAGAAGAAACCGGGCTCGATATTCAAGAGCCAAAATTTGTGGCGATCAC
>JAGOFZ010000162.1 GCA_017996955.1 Longilinea sp. | reverse complement strand
GTTGCCGTCTTGACAGCCAACCGCGATGCTCTTATAATATGCGCACGTTCCTCGATAGCTCAATTGGCAGAGCGGGCGGCTGTTAACCGCTAGGTTCCAGGTTCGAGTCCTGGTCGGGGAGCCTTTTTTTGTTTAATTTCTCCAAAGTAGGTTCCAGGCCCCATCGAGGGGTGATATTCGAGTCCTGGTCGGGGAGCTCTTTCTTTTAAAACTGCGTCTATTGGGGAATTTTCGGCGTTGTCGCACCTTAAACACATCGATTGCTGATGTCAAAGCAATGACAACCCTCTGATGCTTTGGCTGTATTCGCCTGTGACTTCCGAGTTAAGGAAGAAGCCCACCTTACTGTGTCTCTTTTTTGTATAGATAATATTTTCATCTCCTAACAGGCGCATGGCATAACGATAGATGCCCGGACTGTAGCGGTCATAGATCGCGCCCAGTGCATCCAGGTCAAAACTTCGCGCGCCACTTAACAAATCCTGCTCGGTTGAAACCATTTGTTTTACTCTATATGACGGAGATTTTTCAATTTGGTTACGGGTGAAAGCACATCTCCATAATATCTTAAAATTCACCGGCAGAGACCTGTGCTCTGCTTAGACAGGCAACCTTCACAAAATCTTCACATCATTTTCACAGGTTTTCCATGTCTGGGCGGTTGATGTGTGTCAGTATTTCTTAAAAACATTCTGGAGGTTGAGGCAGTGACTGCCTCAACCTCCAGATGAAAATGCGCCGGATTACTAAATACGAGCGGGGCTAAAAAGCCTGGTCGGGCTTCCAGACCTTCCACACTTTGCCAGCCAGATCGGGGCCGGGCTTGAGGGTGGCTTTGCCGGGCTGCCAGCCCGCGGGCGTAACCTCACCGGTGGCGCGCACATGTTGGAAGGCCTTGACCTGCCGGATAAGTTCCATGACATTTCGACCCACTTCGGGGGTCATTACTTCCATGGCGCGAATGTTGAAATCGGGGTCAATTAAGAACCGCCCGCGGATATCCACACCGGCATCTTCGTCATAAACACCATAGATGCTGCCTACCCGCCCACCGGCATCTGAGAGCAGCGGGAAGGGAACGCCGCCCTCAACCATTTTCGAAAGTTCTTCTTCCTGCCAGATTTTATGTGAGAACCGGCTGTCTGTGCTGATTGCCAGAATGGTGACGCCCAGTTCCTGGAGTTCTTTATATTTGACGGCAACTGCCGACAATTCGGTCGGTCAGACAAAGGTGAAATCACCCGGGTAGAAGCAGATGACAATCCACTTTCCCTTATAGTCTGACAGCTTGATATTCTTAAATCCGCCGCCGATAAATGCGCTCAATTCAAAGTCGGGGGCGGGCTTGCCTACGCGTGCTTGAACCATTGACACCTCCTTTTGGATCTCTGGGCCAGTCTCCAGGTTAACCACATTTCCCAAGATTGGCCCCTGGGTTGGCTTAACGCAGCCTTCTGGTTTGTCTGACATTGAACCTCCTTATGACGACCCGGCGCAAAATCTCAAAACAGGCTTATTGACTGGAACGATTCTGGTACCAGCCAATCTTATCCACGCTGAAAATATCAAACTCTGGGATATATGGTTTGATATCCAGCAATGGGGTTTCATTCAGCATATCAGCACCATTAAAGTATAGCAAATTATCCTGACGATGGGTTAACTGCACAACAGAAAACCCAATGGCGTTTGGGCGCACAGGATATCGGGTGGCAAAAACGCCATGCTGTTTGTTGTCCAGAAACGGTTGAACCCTCAACGCAAATTCCGGCCTGGATTGGTGGAAATAATAGACAAGATATATATGAGAGAATTCTTCAATTCCCTCAAGTCCAGCCACAAACGCATCATAAACTTCAGCAATTCCAGAAACCTGAGACCGGGCAGATTGGATTGGCGCCTGTGCCTTCTCAATCAGCGAGGTGCGGATAATGCCAATTGGATTGATTGTAATAGGCATGCTTCTACACACCAAAAATACCTGACAGAATAAACACAAACATCGATCCCAGGATAATCCCAATGGCGGTGTAATGTTCGTGTCCATATTCCCGGGCCGTAGGGATCAACTCATCCAGCGTGATGAACACCATCACGCCGCCGGCAAAAGCCAGCGCTCCGGGTACAAATTCTTTAAAAGAGACCAACACCAGGCTTGCCAGCAAGGCGCCCACCGGCTCCGCCAGGCCCGATAAGAACGCCACCCGCAAAGCATCCGCTTTACAGACCCCTCCCTTGCAAAGCGGCAGGGCGGTTGCAATGCCTTCGGGGATATTGTGCAGCAAAATGGCTACGGCGATAAACAGGCCGAAATTGGGGTTATGCAAATACCCCGCGCCCACAGCTATTCCTTCTGGTAGATTGTGCAACGTGATGCCAATGGCCATCAATAACCCGGTATTGATCAGCTTTTGATCTACCACCACCGCCGGGCCTTGCCGATGTCGCAGCCCGAATCGCCGCCTTCGGTAGCAGTGCTCATCATCAACGGGTATTACCGCGTTGGTGTCCCCTTTTCCGCGAATCTCTCTTTCTCCAAACCGAATATGCGGCGCAAAATGGTCCAGCAGGAACATGAACGTGGCCCCGGCGCCAAAGCCAATCGTGGCAGTCCATGGCCCCGCCATTTCCCAGGCTTCGTTAACCAGTTCCAGAAACGACAGGCAAATCATCACTCCGGCTGTGATTCCCATCAACAGCCCGTAAGACCGTTTGCCCGGACGACGGATGGTGGCGATCAGTCCGCCAATCCCCGTCCCAAGGCTGGCCATTAAGCTGAGCAGCAAGATATTGACCAGCGGAGGAAATTCAGTCATCAATCGGGTATCCAGTGATCCACTTTGATCGGCTTCTAGTGAAGCAGCTCTGTATGATCGACCAATTTTCCTTCAATAAAAGCCTGCACAGCCGCCTCAATATCTCGGATGTCTGTGACGATCGGCTTAATGTTGAGGCGCCGCATGCTCTCATAGGCGCCCATGCCCATGCCGCAGCACAACAGCGCTTCACAGTCGGATATAGCATCTGCCATGCTGGCGTGTTTATTGTGCGAAGCCGCATCCAGGCCGTGTCCAGCCGCATGCGGTTCTTCAGTATGCTCGTGGGCGCTGAACTGGTTGTGCCCCAGTTTGTTGCGTAATTCGCGCTGCGTGACCTTGCCATCCTCAATCGTCAATACCAGATAGTAAGGCGCCCGCCCAAAATGCTGGCTGATCAATTTCCCGTCATCGGTAATAACTGCAATTTTCATTGTGATATCCTTTTGATTGTATTCAAGTGAGAGGTGCCTTCCAGCGGGCTGATCCCGTTCGTCGGAAGGCAGCAATACGAGCAAAATCTGGGCTGTGCTATCGCCATAGTTTTCCCAGCAGTGCGGCAGGTGCGCCTCAAACACCAGGCTGTCGCCTGCCCTCAAAACATATTCCGCTCCATCGATCTGGTAACGGGCAATGCCCTCCAGGCAATACACAAATTCATGCCCGGTGTGGACGATCAACCGTTCACCGCTGCCCATCCCCGGCTTTAATGTGACCACAAAGGGCTGGACGACGCTGCCGTAGAGGTCTTTTCCCAGGTTTTGCATTTGGGTGCTGCCCACTACTGCATGGGGCCGCTGGTCGCGGGGGGTGAATACCACATGCTTCAAGGTGGGTTCAGTCTCAAAAAACGTTGAAATATGAACATCCAGCGCCTGTGCAAGCTGTTGCAGCGTACTTACTGAAGGCGAAGACTTCCCATTTTCCACCAGACTGAGGGTATTGATATTTAATCCGCTGCGATCCGCCAATGCGCGCAAGGATAAGCCGCTGCGTGTGCGCAGTTCTCGAATCCGGCGACCAACCTGTACCTCGGTTGGCGGTTGATCGGACACATTGGACGGATCGACAGCAGACATGTGATCTTTACTCCACCACAAAATTCAAGGGGGTGGTGCCGTGAATATTGTCCGAGATCGGGCAGCGCGCATCAACCTCCTTCAAGAAGGCTTCTTTCTCGACCTGGGTCATATCCGCGTCAATTTTGACGTGGATCCGAATATCTGAGAACCCGGCGCGCACATCAGATCGTTTTCCCATCAGCACATCGGTATCCAGCTCACCTTCAACCCGCGCTGAAATGCTGCGGACGGGCAGCTGGCGCTGTTTGGCAACAATATGTCCAATGGTCACAATACAACCAGCCAGCGAAACAAACAGATATTCCAACGGTGTCGGTCCCGAATCGGTGCCGCCGCCCGCAACAGGTTGATCTACAAGTGCAATGTGTTGTCTTGACCGGGTCTCAATTTTGAAACCTTCAACCTGTACAGCTTCGATACTTACATTTTTGATTGGCATTCTTTTCCTCCGCAACAATAAGATACTAAAATTATAGTACATAATACTGTTAAATCAAGGAAAATTTACCAATATAATAGCCAATTACCCGTACCGCCCGGTGATGTAATCTTCAGTGCGCCGATC
>JAGOFZ010000161.1 GCA_017996955.1 Longilinea sp. | reverse complement strand
TTCCCGCCAGAGGTGGAGCAATGAGTAAATGGCCCGGCAAATACGTTATCGGTCTCACCGGCAATATCGGCACCGGCAAGAGTGTGGTTCGGCGCATGCTGGAACACCTGGGGGCTTATGGTATTGATGCGGACGCGCTGGTGCATCGTGCAATTGCCAAGGGTGCGCCGGGGTATCAGGCGGTGGTCAAGGCGTTTGGCACCTGGATTCTGGGTCCGGATGAGCAGATTGACCGCAACCGGCTGGGAAGGCTGGTGTTCAGCGAGCCTGAGGCGTTAGTTACCCTGGAAAAGATTGTCCACCCACTGGTGGCGCAGGCGGTTGATTTTATTGTTCAGCATGCCACGCAGCCGGTGATTGTGATTGAGGCGATCAAATTACTTGAAAGCGGGATGGCGAAATCGTGCGACAAGGTGATGGTGACTTATGCCCCACCGGAAACACAGATTGCTCGCCTGACCCAAAATCGGCATATGACCGAGGCAGAAGCCCGGCAGCGCATTACGGCCCAACCGCCCCAGGAGCAGAAGATGGCGGCGGCGGGCGTGGTTATTCGAAACATTGGCACGTTTGAAGATACCTGGCGGCAGGTGGTGACTGCCTGGCAAAAATTTGCGCCGGCAGCCGCAGCCGAGCCCGAACCTGTCAAAAAGACCAGCACGCCACAGGGTGAGCTGAGTGTGCTGCGCGGCGCGCCGCGCCATTCGGCAGAGATTGCCGATTTGATCAACAAGTTGAAGCAGACTGGCATTCCGCTGACCCGGGCAGATATTATGGCAGCATTTGGTGAACGCGCCTTCATGATTCTGCAGGTTGGCCCCAACCTGGTCGGCGTGATCGGCTGGCAGGTGGAGAATCTGGTTTCCCGCACGACTGATATTTATATTGACCCCAGTATCCCGGTGGCGCAGGCGCTGCCCGTGCTGGTGAACGAAATGGAGCGCGCCTCAAAAGATTTACAATGCGAGGCTTCGCTCATTTTTGCAACCCCAGACCTGGCACAGGATGAATCGCTGTGGAAGGGATTGGGATATGAACGCCGCACGCCTGATACGCTGGGCGTTCTGGCCTGGCAGGAAGCCGCCCAGGAATCCATGCCAGCCAATACGGTGCTGCTTTTCAAGAAGCTGCGCCAGGATCGAGTCCTGCGCCCCATCTAAACGGCTTTGCGCCGATCAATTGAGGGGGGCAGCAGGCGAGCGGTTATAATCGTACAAACCCTGTGGTACCGCCGTGGCTGAATTATTAAGCGAAATCTTATTTGTATTCCAACGGATGACCTGGTTGAGCGTGCTTGACCTGGTTCTGGTCACGCTGGTGCTGTTTGTCATTTTGCTTTTATTGCGCGACACGCAAGCCATGGCTTTGCTGCGGGGTGTATTGCTGCTGGTTATTTTGCTGGCGCTGCTGACAACAGTGGTGGAACTGCCGGCGTTTTCGTGGCTGATCAAAACCACACTGCCGGCCTTGCTGCTGGCGGTGCCGGTAATCTTTGCGCCGGAGATTCGTCGGGGATTGGAGCGGTTGGGACGCGCAGGGGCGGGCGCGCTGCTGCCCTATCAACGACGGGGCAACCTGGAAGCCCTGCAGCAAACGGTGCGGACGATTGTCAGCGCGGCGGCGCGGCTTTCGGCCCGGCAGCACGGCGCGCTGATTATTCTGCAACGCGCAGACAGCCTGCGGGAATATATGCAAACTGGCATTACCCTGAACGCCCGGGTGACGCCCGAACTGCTCTTGCAGGTTTTTTACCCCAATACACCGCTGCACGATGGCGCAGTCATTATCTCCGATAATATGCTGGTGGCGGCATCCTGCGTGATGCCGCTTTCGGCGAGCGGGGTGCTGAACCGGGCGGCAGACCGGCGGATGGGTCTGCGGCACCGGGCCGCGCTGGGTATTTCAGAGGTTAGCGACGCGATTGCGGTGGTGGTCTCTGAAGAAACCGGCTCCATTTCCATTGCCCAGGGCGGAAAATTGATGCGGCGGCTGGATATTGAGCGGCTGGAAAATATAATCCTGGCGTTCTACCAGTCGCCCTCACCGGCGGTGCGCCCGGCGCATTTTTTCAGCCGGATATTCCAGGGGGATGACCCCAATCGGCCACCGGAGAATTAGCATGATTGATTTTCTGCGCCGCGCAATCAAAACCCTGCCGACCCTGCTGACCGCCTTTCTGCTGGCGCTGGTGTTGTGGATTTATGCCGTCACATCTACCGACCCAACGGAAAGCGGCACGTTTGGAACGCCGATTCCAATTGAGATCATCGGACAGGACCCGGCTTTGATCCGCATGGGCGAACTGCCCACAACCTTGACCTTGAAGCTAAGCGCCCCACGGTCAATTTGGGGTGACCTGAACAATCAACCGAGTTTGATACGGGCGATTGTAGACCTTTCGGGCATGGAAGCCGGGACGCATGTGCTGCCTGTGCAGGTGCAAATTGGCGCCCGCCCGGCTCAGATTGAGAGCTACACCCCGGCAACGGTTGAAATAACGCTGGAAAACCTGATGACGCGGACATTGCCCGTGAATCTAGCCATCCAGGGAGAACCTGCGGTGGGGTATCAGGCTGAAACGCCAGCTCTGAGCAATGACAGTGTGACCATCACCGGGCCCGAGGCTCTGGTCAATCAGGTTGATCAGGTGCAGGCGGTACTGGATGTCAATTTGTTACAGCAAAGCATTGTGCGAACAATCCCCCTGAAGGCGGTGGATGCCACACAATCCCCTGTTACGGGGGTCACACTCAGCCCCAGCGAGATTACAGTAACCCAAGAGATTACACAACGGTTTGGTTATCGCAGTGTGGTTGTGAATGTGGTGGTCAGCGGGCAGGTAGCCCAGGGATACCGGCTGACCAATATTTCGGTCTTTCCGCCGGCGGTCACGGTGTTTTCGGCAGACCCGAGCATTGTGGACAGCCTGCCCGGCTATGTGCAAACCGAGGCATTAGACCTGACCAATGCAACGGATGACCTGGACATGTTCCTGGATTTGAGCCTGCCGGACGGGTTATCAGTGGTGGGTGGACAGGAAACGGTGCTGGTGCGGGTGGGCATTGCTGCCATTGAAAGCAGCGCCGCTTATTCCAATATGACGGTTGAAGTGGTTGGATTATCGTCTACGCTCAAGGCGACCATCGCCCCCGAGCAGGTGACTGTGATTGTAGCCGGACCGCTGCCCATGCTGGATCAACTGACGATTGATGGGATCCGCGTGATGGTTGATGTGACCGGATTGACAGCTGGAACTTACCAATTAACCCCCAATGTGGAAATCGCGATTCAGAATTTGCGGGTAGAATCGATACTTCCAGAGACCGTGGAAGTGGTGATCAGCAGTGCGCTGAGCCCCACCCCCACACCCCGCAAACGATAAGGAGTTTTGTGATGCGTAAACCTGTGGTAGCCCTGGTTGGGCGGCCGAATGTTGGCAAAAGCACGTTATTTAACCGCCTGGCAGGGGAGCCGCTGGCAATTGTTGATGACACCCCCGGAACAACCCGGGACCGACTGCTTTCTGAGTCGGAGTGGAACGGCATACCCTTCCATATTGTGGATACGGGCGGTATTGACCCCAGTACGGGCGGCAAACAGCCGCTCTCGATTGGTTCGGCGGATTTCATCAAAGAAATCCGCACCCAGGCCCAAGTAGCCATTGAGGAAGCAGATGTGGTACTGTTTATCACAGATGCCATCAGCGGGGTCACACCTGCGGACCAGGAGGTGGCGCAGATCCTGCGCCGCAGCCAGAAGGTGAAAGACGGCGAACCTTTCCCGCCGGTGCTGCTGGTGGTCAACAAAGCAGATAGTTCTAATCTCCGCAGCGGCGCTCCTGAGTTTTACGAACTGGGCATGGGAGAGCCTTACCCGATCTCGGCGGTACATGGGACTGGCACAGGCGACCTGCTGGACGCGCTGGTGGCGGCATTTCCCGAGCAGGAAGAAGAGGAAGAAGACAACTCGGTCAAAATCGCACTGGTCGGCAAGCCAAATGTTGGAAAATCCAGTTTGCTCAACCGGCTGTCGGGCGCAGAGCGCGCCATTGTCAGTGATATCCCGGGAACAACACGCGACGCGATTGATACCCGGCTGGAGTTTAATGGTCTGCCAATCACGCTAATTGATACCGCGGGTATCCGGCGGCGCGGCAAGGTGGAACCCGGCGTGGAAAAGTACAGCGTCATTCGCTCAATGCGGGCTATTGAACGCGCAGACGTGGCCCTGTTGATGATTGATGCCCAGCAAGGGCTTAGCGCTCAGGATGCTCATATTGCCGGATTCATTCTGGAAGCCTGGAAAAGCGCGGTAGTGTTGGTTAATAAGTGGGACGCAGTGGAAAAAGATAACGACACGATGAATCAGTTCACTGCAAAAGTGCGTAAAGATCTGAATTTCCTGGATTATGTGCCGATTTTGTTCATATCCGCAAAAACCGGGCAGCGCGTGGATCAGGTGCTGCC
>JAGOFZ010000160.1 GCA_017996955.1 Longilinea sp. | reverse complement strand
CGGATGAAACCCGTGAACGCGTGCTGGATGTGGCTGCCGAGCTGGGCTACCCGGTTCGCCCGCTGACATCGCCCAACGGCGGCAATACCCTGCTGACGGTGGGCATGATTGTCAAAATTGACCGGGATATCCTGCCACAGGCCAACCCGTTTTATTCCAAGGTGATTATGGGGATTGAAGACGCCTGCCGGCGCAGCGGAATCAACCTGCTGTTTTCCTCGCTGCCCGTTGACGAGAATAACCGCCTGCTGGAAATTCCGCCGCTGATGTATAACGAGAGCGTGGACGGGCTGCTGCTGGTGGGTGTGAGCATGGATGAGACATTTGCCGCCAGCGCCGGGCGCCGAACGCCCCCCATTGTGCTGGTGGATGGGTACTCCAGCACCAACAGCTATGATACGGTGGTCTCGGATAACTTTGGGGCGGCTTATCAGGCCGTGGAGCATTTGATCGCCCTGGGGCACCGGGAGATCGGCTTAGCCGGGAGCTGCGAACACTGCTTTGTCAGCCTGCGTGAGCGCCGCAATGGCTATCTGCGGGCGCTGAAAGATAACGGGATCAGCCGCCCCTGTGTAGCCAACTTCAACATTAACAAAACCAAGGGGTTTGAGGAAATCACAACCCTGTTGCAAGATAACCCACAGCTCACGGCACTGTTCTGCGTCAACGATGATGTGGCAAATGCCGCACTGCGGGCAGCCCATGCGCTGGGGCGGCGGGTGCCAGAAGACCTGTCGGTGATTGGATATGATGATACCTATATTGCCGCAAATACGCGCCCGGCGCTGACCACCCTGCATGTGGACACGGTTGCCATGGGGCGCGCGGCGGTGCGGCTGCTGGCGCTGCGCCTGGAGACACCAGACGCTTCTCGAATGACTTTGACAATCCACCCCACCCTGGTCGAACGCGAGTCGGTTGGGGTTGCGCCTAAACTACCACTTGCAAAGGAATCAATCATCGAATGACTTACCCGCCCCTCCCCAACATTCCCTGGGAAGAACGCCCGGCTGACTGTTCAGATGTTGTCTGGCGGTACAGCGGCAACCCCATCATTCCACGAAACCTGATCCCATCGGCCAACAGCATTTTCAACAGTGCGGTGGTGCCCTTCAAGGGCAATTTTGCGGGGGTGTTCCGCTGCGATAACCGCAAGCGAGAAATGAACATCCACCGCGGCTTCAGCCCGGACGGGATTCATTGGACGCTGGAAGACGATCCCATCCAATGGCAGTATGCCGACCCAGAATTAAGCCGGTTTGAGCACCGCTATGATCCCCGGGTGGTCTGGCTGGAAGATCGTTACTATGTGACCTGGTGCAATGGGTACCATGGGCCAACCATTGGGATTGGGTACACATTTGACTTTGAGACCTTTCACTTTTTGGAAAACGCCCTGCTGCCGTTTAACCGCAACGGGGTTCTGTTCCCACGGAAGATCAACGGGCGGTATATGATGCTGAGCCGCCCCAGCGATAACGGGCATACCCCGTTTGGGGACATCTTCATCAGCCAGAGCCCTAACCTGGTTCACTGGGGCGAACACCGCTTTGTGATGGGGGTCAAAGGCGGGTGGCAGTCCACCAAAATCGGGGCGGGACCGATCCCGATTGAGACGCCGCAGGGCTGGCTGCTGATTTATCACGGGGTGCTGACCTCGTGCAACGGGTTTGTGTACAGCTTTGGCGCGGCTCTGCTGGACCTGGATGAACCCTGGAAGGTAATTGCACGCGGCGAGCCTTACCTGCTCTCACCGCAAACGCTGTATGAGTGTGTTGGCGATGTGCCCAATGTGGCTTTCCCCTGCGCTACGCTCTACGATGAGCCGACCGGACGAGTTGCCATCTATTACGGCGGTGCCGATACTGTGACCGCACTGGCATTTGCCAAAATGGATGAACTGCTGGGGTTCCTGGGATTCTAGGCAGACAGCCAGATCATGGGTTTTTGTATAACAGGTCCGCCTTGTGTGGACCTATTTTTTTGGATTCTATGGATCATTATTGTTATAATGGCGCTCAGAGTATGCGATAAATCTGGATAAAAACAATCGATGATTAACGAGGTCAAACGATGAAAAAATTAGTTCAGATCCTGCTGGTTCTGGCGGTTCTGGTAATGAGCGGCTGCACAGCTAAACCAGTTGAAACCCAGCCTTTGAAGGTGGGGGTGCTGCCCGTATTGGATTCGCTACCGCTGTATGTGGCTGAAAGCCAGGGTTACTTTGACGAGGCGGGCATTGAGGTTGAACTGGTGCCGGTGGGGTCGGCGCCGGAGCGCGATCAATTGATGCAGTCGGGTCAGATTGATGGGATGTTGACGGAACTGGTGACGACGCTGAATTACAATCGCAACGAGGCCCAGATTAAAATTGTGCGTTTTGCCCGCGTGGCGACGGCAGAGTATCCGGTCTTTCGGATTCTGGCGGCGGCAGACAGCGGCATTACAACCGTTGAAGACCTTAAGAACGTGCAGATTGGGGTTTCTGAGGGCACGGTGATTGAGTATATGACTGACCGGGTGCTGGCGAATGCCGGATTGACGCCTGAAGAGATTAGCAAAATTGCCGTTCCAAAAATTGCTGACCGCTCTGCACTGCTGGAGTCGGGGGAATTGAAAGCCGCCGTGATGCCCGACCCACTGGCATCGCTGTTGATGCAAAAAGGCGCCGTGCTGGTGATTGACGATACCAGCCTGCCAGAGGTGAGCAACAGCGTGTACGCATTCAGCATCGAGACGCTGGATGCGCGCCCGGAAGATGTGGCGGCCTTTATGGCGGCGGTGGAAAAAGCAGTGATTGATATTAATGCGGATAAGGCCAAGTATCAGGACCTGATGGTGGAATTGAAGCTGGTGCCTGCCGCGCTGGTGGGCAGCTACCCCATCCCCACCTTTCCAACCGCCAGTGTGCCCAGCGAGGCACAGTTCAATGACGCCCTGGCTTGGGTGATGGATAAGGGGATGGTGACGGTTGAGTTAAAATACAGCGATAATATTGACGCCAGTTTTTTGCCGAAGTAAGCCAGCAAGATGATCCGGGCTGTTGGCCTGACGTTTCACTACCCAAAACGCCCGCCCATTTTCCAGAACTTTGACTGGACAGTGGCGCAGGGGCAAACCTGGGCCATCATTGGCGCATCGGGCTGCGGCAAGTCCACCCTGCTGTATTTGCTGGCGGGACTGCGGCAGCCTGATGGCGGGCAACTGCTGATTAATGACCAGACTATCAGGGAACCGCGCCCGCAGACCGGGCTGATCCTGCAGGATTACGGGCTGCTGCCCTGGGCTACACTGCGTCAAAATGTGACGCTGGGACTGGAACTGCGGCGCTTCTACGGACCGGATGGGCGGCATGCCCCGGTTGAGGGACTGACGGGCAATCTGGAGCAGCGCGTGACGCACTGGCTGGAACGGATGGGGATCGCCGGTGTGGCTAATCAGTATCCGGGGCAGGTATCGGGTGGGCAGCGGCAACGAGCCGCAATTGCGCGCACCCTGGTGCTGGAGCCGGATCTGCTGTTGATGGATGAGCCTTTTGCTTCTTTGGATGCGCCGACGCGCGAAAATCTGCAAAGCCTGATCTTGCAGCTGCACACTGAGCGCCCGCTGACCACCATACTGGTGACGCACACCATCGAAGAAGCCATGACCATTGGTGAGAAAATTCTGGTGCTGGCGAACCGCACGAATACCACCTCGTTGATTCTGGATAACCCCTACGCCGGACAGATTCCGGCAGTGCCGGATGAAGGTTATGCCCGGCTAACGGCGCGGATGCGGGCAGAACTGAAGGAAACCACCGCATGAAACGTTTGCAGTTGGTGTGGGCCTCGCTGGGATTGCTGGCAGTCTGGCAATTGTTAGCCATGATCGTGCAGCGCGATATCTTGCCGGCGCCGCTGGCAGTGCTGGGGGCCTTCTTCAGCGAGGTGGGCGGAGAACTGGGCGGGCATTTTCTGGCGTCGCTGTGGCGGGTGATTGCCTCGCTGCTGCTCTCGATTGCCCTGGCGGCACCAGCCGGGCTGGTTTTGGGACAGTCGCGGCGGCTGAATGCGTTTTTCTCGCCGCTGGTTTATATCCTCTATCCCATTCCCAAGGTTGTGCTGGTCTCCATTGTGATGCTGTTTCTGGGGATCAATGATTTATCCAAAATTGTGATGATCTTTTTGATCCTGTTCTTTCAGATTCTGGTGCTGGTGCGCGATCAGGCTGCGGCAATTCGCCCGGAGCTGATTTATTCGGTGCGCAGCCTGGGCGCCGGACGGCGCGGGCTGTTCAAGTATGTTTATCTGCCTGCGAGCCTGCCTGCCATCCTGACAGCGGTGCGCCAGTCGATTGGAACAGCGGTGGCTGTGCTGTATATTGTGGAACTGATTGCCACCACGCGCGGGCTGGGCTACTATATCTACCTTTATGGCACCACGCTTTATGATTACCCCAAGATGTATGCCGGGGTACTGGCAATGAGCCTGCTGGGGC
>JAGOFZ010000159.1 GCA_017996955.1 Longilinea sp. | reverse complement strand
ATTGAAAGCTACCCGCTTGAGATGCAATCGGATAAGCTGGCAGGGCAAAAGCTGCATGGCTTCAGCGGCTACATGGGGATTGCATCGGTATTTCGGGCCGCCGGGTTTGTGAAAGTGAGCGACGCCTCTGAGACCCAGGTGATTATGCGCTATACAGTGGCATAAACTCACATGGAAACTGACGATATTCTTCAGGTTTTTGGACTCGATGCAATCCTGACAGAAGCTGACGACCCGGCACTGTGGGCTACGGCTTTGCGCCAATACTGGCCGCGGCCCGACGACCCCAAGTGCATGGTGGAAGCTCTACGCTTTGAGATTGGCCGCCGATTGGCCGACGGCGAACAGCCGCAGGGTGAAGATAATGAGCGCGATGCGACCATGCGGGGGATGGTGGATATTCAGAAATGGGGGTTTGAACGGATGGATGCCGAACGGCTGCAGGTCAAACCCCGCCCGGCAGGCGAGGTGCCGCCGGTGATTCTGCCGGGGTTCGGGATGATAGGGTTAATGTCGGGGCAGGTGCCACCTACGCCGCCGGCCCAGGTGGTTTTTATCTATCTGGGGATCTCACGGCCCAGCCGCGCGGCGGATGAGGCGGTTGTGTTTTCGGGCTTCTCGGCGCCAGGCATTGGCGAGGGGAATGCTTACCTCTGGCGGTGCGACGAAACCGGGCAGTGGGTGATGACCGATCAACGTGTGGCCTGGTGGATTACCTGACCAGGTGGCATCATGCTATAATTTGCAGGAAGCGATCATTGCTTGCAACAAGACAACACACTCAGGAGTTCCACAATGAATCAATATCCGCCTCTGGCCAAAAAGTTATTTGCAGCTCAAATCCGATTTGCTGGTATTATGAGCGTCGTGGCGCTGATCATGGGATTGGTCTATCGAGAAATCTCGCGGGGATTTTTTGACGGCCTGTCTTATGAGCAGCAACTGCTATATGGGCACAATATGAGCCTGGTGCACGGGCATACCTTCCTGCTGGGAGCAGTCATCCCGATGGTGCTGGCAGTTCTGACACTGCTGACGCTGCCCAACCTGCCAGAAAAGCGGTTGAAGAATATGAACGTACGCTTTACGGCCTATATGATTGCGGCAAGCGTGGCACTGGCGCTGATGGTTTATAAGGGATTGGCTTTCATTATTAGCGCAGGGCAGCCGCTGGAAGCAATTGATGCGGGACTGTTCTTTGGCAGCGGACTGCTGCGCGGTATTTTGTTTGGCCTGTCGCATGTTGTTATTTTCTGGGCAGTGGGAGAGTATGCAGTTGGGGCTATCCGGGCAGCCGGAGCCAGCCCACAGAAGGCTTGAACCAACTGATTGACAGCACATCAAAAGCGCTCGCCATCCGGTGGGCGCTTTTTTGATGCTGATTATGTAAATGAGTTGCAGTGGTACAATGGGACGCATTGGAGAAAAATAGATGGCACTTCAGAAAACAGGCAAGAAAACATCGAAAATTGGATTGATTTTGCTGGCCTTTGTGGCGTTTATTGCATTGGGAATGCCGGATGGGCTGCTGGGCGTTGGCTGGCCCTCCATTCGGGCGGGTTTTGGGATCCCACTGGACTCGCTGGGGATGCTGTTGATTGCTTCAATGACCGGGTATCTGGCATCCAGCTTTTTGAGCGGCAAGCTGATTGCCCGGATGGGCGTGGGCGGGCTGCTGGCGGCAAGCTGCGCGGCAACTGGCATTGGATTGATTGGTTATACCCTGGTGCCTGCCTGGGGAATGATGGTTGCGCTGGGGGTGATTGCCGGGCTGGGCGCCGGAGCGATTGACGCCGGGTTGAATACCTATGTGGCGGCAAATTTCGGTGAAGGGTTGATGCAGTGGCTGCACGCCAGCTACGGCATTGGCGTAACCCTGGGGCCGATTATCATGACACTGGCGCTGAACGCGCTCAACTCCTGGCGGGTGGGGTATGCGATTGTCGGCGGGTTTCAACTGGCGCTGGCAGCCTGCTTTGTGCTGACCCTGCCCATGTGGACCCAGAAAGCACACCCGGCAGAGGCAGAGAAACCTCAGCGGCTGACTGACTACAAAACATCGCTGCGGGAGACACTGCGCCAGCCGCAGGTCTGGCTCAGCATCAGCCTGTTTTTCCTGTACACGGGCGGCGAGGTATCGCTGGGGACCTGGGCCTACACACTGCTGACGGAATCACGGGGAATTGACCCCCAAGCAGCCGGGTTATGGGCCGGCAGCTACTGGCTGATGTTTACCATCGGGCGGGTGCTGGCAGGGCTGTATGCCAAACGGATTAAGGGCAAGCTGCTGGTGCAGATCAGCCTGCTGGGGGCACTGTTGGGCGCCGGGCTGGTCTGGTGGAATCTATCGGAAGCCGTCAGCCTGATTGGCGTGGCGCTGATTGGGTTTGCAATTGCGCCAATCTTCCCGGCGATGGTTTCAGGTACCAGCCAGCGGGTAGGGGACCGGTTTGCGGCCAATACCATTGGAATGCAGATGGGTGCAGCCAGTCTGGGGGCATCGCTGATCCCGGGGTTGGTGGGGGTGCTGGCAAAAAACATCTCACTGGAAGTGATTCCGGTGTGCCTGTTTGTGCTGTTTGGCGCGCTGCTGGGCGCGTACCTGGTGGCCACCCGGAAACGTGAGGCGAAAGCTGTGCGGGAAGAACACCCTGCTGCGGCAGAGATGTAAAAAACAGCTTTCAGGGAGAAGTAAATTTGATTCAAACGCAGCGATTAATCATCCGGCATTTTCGGGCAGAGGATTTTAGCGGCCTGTTTGATTATCTATCCAATCCGGAAGTCTATCGGTTTGAACCGGGCGATAGCATCACACTGGAGGAGGCTAAAACGCTGGCTGCCCAAAGAGCCGAGTCATCAGAATTCTGGGCCGTAGCCCTCAAAGAGACCGATAAAATTATTGGGCATCTCTATTTTCATCAGATCGAACCGCAGGCGCTGAAAACCTGGGAACTGGGGTATATCTTTAACCCCGCCTACCAACACCAGGGATATGCCGCCGAAGCGGCAGGCGCATTGGTGCGGTATGGCTTTGCCAAGTGGGAGATTCACCGCGTGGTGGCATACTGCAATCCGAAGAATACGGCCTCCTGGAAGCTGATGGAACGGATTGGAATGCGGCGGGAAGGCTATCTGCGCAAAAATATATTTTTTCAAACCGATGTTGTGGATGAGCCCATCTGGTTGGATACATTGGCCTATGCAATTTTGGAGGAAGATTTAGCTCCGGCAGAAGTTTAGCGCCCGCGGAAATTTGTCGTATAATTTTCTGGGAGATAGAACATGATTACCATTGCTGAGTTTTCAAAAATGCTGGCGAATGAAAATGAGATTGTGCACGAACAGACCAGGGAATTGAGCAATGCCGACGCGCTGATTCAACCACAGCCAAGCGGCAACTGTCTGAACTGGGTGCTGGGGCACATGCTGGATAATCAGATCCTGGTGCTGAAGACGCTGGGGGGCAGTTCTCCAATTGAGCGAACTGAGACGGAGCGCTACCGGCGGGATTCTGAATCCATTCGGGCAGAGGGACCGGGCGTCTGGACGCTGGAACAACTGCTGGCAGGACATGATCAATTGTTAGCAGCGCTGACGGCACGCCTGGGAGAACTGACCGAAACCGATCTGGACGAGGAAATTCAACTGGGCGAGCGGAAGGTCAAGCGCGGCTGGTGGGTTTTCTTTCTGCATTTTCACTATACCTATCACCTGGGGCAGTTGGAGTATTTGCGCCAGTTGGCCGGGAAAACGGATAAAGTCATTTAGGGCGCGAGATGGAATGGTCTCCACAAAAGAAAATTGCTTATGGCATTGCAGCTGCCTGTATTCTGATTCCCTGCGTGGTTTTATTCTTTAACCTGAAGGCTGGGGCTTTTGCTCTGTTTGTCGGCGCTATCTCGGCGAGCCAGGTGATCCGATACGCAAATCAAGCCGACCCACAGATGAGCGCCGCAACCCGTGCCCGGCTGGCGCGGCACCAGAGCGACCGGTCGCGAACCATCTATGTGCAGGTGGTGGACGACAACGGTTATGACCTGCCGCCCGAGGTGGTGGAGCAGAAGATGAAAGAAGCGCAACTGCAAGCCGGGCCGCGCGATACGGTGATTGCTGTACGGCATCAGGTGAATCAATGACTCTGACAATGGGTGCAGTGACGCTGGTTGTAAGGGATTACGATGAGGCGATTGCCTACTTTACCAACGCGCTGCGATTCACGCTGCTAGAAGATACGCCCCTGGGCAATGGCAAACGCTGGGTCAGGGCAGCACCGGGAGGATCAAATGGCTTTGCGCTGCTGCTGACACGGGCAGTTACCCCGGAACAGGAAAGCCGCATAGGCAACCAAACCGGGGGGCGGGTTTTTCTCTTTCTCTACACTGACCATTTTGAGGATGATTATCGCCATATGCGCGCCAGTGGGGTTGAATTTACGGAGGAGCCCCGTCAGGAAGCTTTTGGGCGGGTGGTGGTTTTTAGAGACCTGTATGGCAATAAGTGGGATTTGATTGAGAG
>JAGOFZ010000158.1 GCA_017996955.1 Longilinea sp. | reverse complement strand
ATTAAAAGCGCTGTAATTTAATTTCTGCTCAAACTCTCCTCTCCTGTTTTCATCCGAAACTATGATCATTCTTGCATGAAAATCTTGTAGGTCGTTGAACTTTAAGAGGGAGTTTTGAACATCAGTGGAATGCTCCACCTCAAAAAAGCTATCAGGCATTTGTCTGGCATTGAACCAGATTACATCTACTGTTTGGCTTCGCCTTACAAGCATATCATGGCTGAAATGAGGGATTGCTTCCAGTGTGCGCAACTCACCTAATGGTTGACCAACGAAGGTTTTGTTTTTATCCTGGTTGGGAATAAACGTATTATAGTTACGAAGGTTCCCGATTGTAAGTAGCAAACCCTGATAGTAGGAGTGATTTTGCTCAAAACCTTGTTTGGATTCTGGCGCTTCTTCAATCAGTCCCAGTCTTGATTTATGAGACTGTAGCGCCCACAGGCCAGGCCTGACCTTAAATATCTCGGGACGGGTTTGGACAATTCTTCGGATGGATGCAAACGGGGTTTTAGTTTTCCATTCACATTCCGGAATTTTCATCACTTCTATATACAATTGCGCCAATGTTGCCTGCCCACCTAACGCTTCAAGAGCCTGGATTACTGCTTCATGTTGTTTCATGATAAAAACCCCAAGAGGTATGGTACTTATACAGTGAATTTACAACTTTCCAATTGAGTATACATTATTTTGCGTAATATCCAGAATGATCTTCAGATAACTTGCTAAACAGGCAAGCAAAAATGATCAGACTTTTTTAGTTAGGGGCAGTTTATATCACCCTATTGTGCAGACCGAAGCGGTTGCGGGGCGTTTTACAATCGGGACTACAAGTGAGTCTATTCTTGTCGCTCTGTATATACGGACTCTTTACAAGAGCCAGATTCTCCGCTGCCGGGCGAGGTGCGGCGTTATAAGTTCAAGGTTATAATTGGCCCGCCTCGCCCTTACGTTTTGCATAGGGTGAAAGTAACTACCCAGACGACCCCGCCGTATCCAGCAGGCTGAAGATTGTACCCCAAGAAGAGTGACATCTTCCCCCGGCAGTTGATTTGATTTTTTAGCGATTAAACGCTATGATTTAACGTATTATGACCGCCCGCCGATACCCCCCGCGAAAATTTGGCGCCCGCCGGGAACAGCACCAGGTTGAAGACCTGCTTGCCCGGTTTGTGCGCGCCAGCCCCACCGCCATCAGCGTGGCGACCCGTGCCGATGGGCGCTATTTGAATGTCAATGACGGCTTTTTGCAATTATTCGGCTACAGCCGGGCCGAGGTGATTGGTCACAGCGCAACCGAATTGAACCTGTGGGTTGATCCCGCAGACCGCAGCCGGGTCTTGGCTGCTTTTCAGAGCCAGAAAAACCTTGCCAATCTGGAGGCGCGCTTCCGCACCCGCACCGGCGAAATCATCACCGGGCTGATCTCGGTGGAAGATATTATGCTGCACGGGCAGGAATGTATTCTGGTCATGCTGACGGATATCACCGGGCGCAAACAGGCCGAAGACCTGCTGCTGGCCAGCTACAATCAACTGGCCGAAGCCAGCGACCTGGCCCGCTCGCTGTCTGAAATTCTGACCCCCGAAGAAGTCTATGAACGGCTGGAGCAGGTAACCCGCCGGATCCTGCCCGATATCAGCTATGTGTACATTTCCCGCTACCACCCCGCCGACCAGTTCATCACCTGCGTCTATGCCGCCAACGAGCAGCAGCGCCTGGACCTGGCGCAGTTTTCGCCCATCCCGCTGGCGCCGCCCGGCCAGGGCACCCAGAGTCAGGTCATCCACACCCGCCAGCCCCTGGTGGTGAACGATTTCAGCGAGCGCATCCCGCAAATGCGCGTCTATCACCAGACCGACCCGCAGCGCCAGACCGCCGCCTCGGCCTATGTGCCCATGGTGGCGCACGGGCAGGTGCTGGGGTTGTTCCAGGTGCAGAGCTTTACTCCGGGGCGCTTCAGCCAAAGCGATACCCTGATCCTCAGCCTGCTGGGCAACACCGCCGCCATCGCCCTGGATAATGCCCGCCTGTTTGGCGACCTGCTGGAAGCCTACGATGGCATCATCGAAGCCTGGGGGCGGGTGCTGGAACTGCGCGATCAGGACACCGAAGGCCACACACGCCGCGTCACCGACCTCACCGTGCAGGTGGGGCGCCGCATGGGGCTGGATGAAACCGCCCTGGCCAACCTGCGCCGCGGCGCGCTGCTGCACGATATCGGCAAGCTGGCGATTCCCGACCGGGTGCTGCTCAAACCGGGGCCGCTGGACGCCGATGAGTGGGATTTGATGCGCAAGCACCCGCTGTATGCCTATCAGATGCTGCAGCCGTTGGCCTTTTTGCAGCCCGTGACCGATATTCCCCTCTGTCATCACGAGCGCTGGGATGGCGAGGGCTACCCGCACGGCCTGATCGGCACCGACATTCCACTGCCGGCCCGCATTTTCGCCGTGGTGGATGTGTGGGACGCGCTCAACTCTGCCCGTCCCTACCGTCCGGCCTGGCCTCAGCCCGAAATCATCACCTACCTGCAGGCGCACGCTGGCACCCGTTTTGATCCGGATGTGGTGCGCGTCTTCCTGGAACTGCTGGAAACGGAAGCCGGGCTGCCCCCGCAGCCCTAACCCGCGGCGGTTTCGTCTTTCTCAAAATCAGGCAGTTCAACCTGAACCGACTGCAAGGCCGCTGCCGCCTGCTGGTGCAGCTCGGCGGCGCTCTGCAGCGCCGGGCCGGGCGTCAGCTTGGCTAACAGCGCACTGACAAAAGCCATCAGCCCCAGCGCCAGAAAGCTCACAGCCAGGGCAATGAACAGGGGCGCCGCCATACCCAGGTTGCCCAGGCTGGCAAAAAACTGCGCAATGGGGCGCATGAAGACCACCGTCAATAGAATGATGAGAATCATGCCCAGCATCATCCCGCGGTTGATCCGCGCCTGCTGACGGGCGCGGTGTGCGCCAATTCGCTCAGAGCGCAGCGGTAAAATCACGGCCCCGGCCAGGTCAGAAAGCGGATAGACGGCAGCGTTGGTGTACTGCTGGCGGATTTCTGCCTGTCGCTGGCGGTGCCGCGCCAGCAGCGCGGTCAGGTTGTGCTCTTCCATCAGTTCGATGAAGAACCCGGCCTGCGGACGGTTTTCGCGCGGCCAGCGGCTGCGCCCACTCATGGCGGTGCGTACCAGAAAGCCCTGCAGCCCTGCCCCCGAACGCACTTGAGCCGGGCGGCGCACAGGCCGCATCGTTGTTTCAATAATCACGCCGTTTCCCAGCAGGGTGTGCAGGCTGACCAACGGTCCGCCAAAAAAGTTTTCAATAGCGGCCAGGGTTTGCCCGTCCGGGCTGAGAAAAACGGGCGTCAGGTCGCCGTTTTCCACCACATCAATCAGCATTTTGGCGTCATCGCCTTCCAGGATTGACTCAATCTGATCGCGTGTCAGGTTGCGGCTGGCACGGGTTTTGAGCAAGCCCAGCGGCGTAAAGCCCTGCATCTCCAGGGCCGCCTGCCAGCGGGTGCTGTAAACCGCCGCACGCTGCTGGGCTGACCGGTCGTGCGTGGCATTTTCAAAAATTTGATTGGTTTCCAAATTGGACATTATTTGACCTCTAAAAATTACCGGGTTGTTTGTAAACTGGCCGCTTCAGCATCAAGATTTATAGAATGTAGAACATCCAATGCTTCTTTCAAAACAGCTTGCGCCTGTTGGGTTAGCCCCTGCGTCTGGAGAACATTCGCCAGAACAGCCAGTGCGCGAGCCATCAAGTGGGCATGCCCAGCCTGGCGGTGTATTGCAATGGCCTCCTCTAAATCGCGGCAAGCGTCATCAAGGCGGCCAAGGGCTTTCAAAACACGGGCGCGGGCAGTCAGTGCATAACCAGTGCCGTAGGGCACTTCAATGGCGCGGGCCAGAGCTAAACCTTTTTCAGCAGCAAGCAGAGCTTCATCTGCATCACCGTGGTCAAGGCATGCCGATGCCAGGTCGGCATAAGCATAGGGCAAATCCCATTCAGACCCGGCTGCAGCAAAACCAGCAATCCCACTTTTCAATGCTCGAATAGCTCCTGCATAATCGCCGCGCCGGCCAAGAAGAAAGCCATCATTGCATTGCGCCAGTGCGATGCTTTCGTTATCACGGGTTTCCATGGCGGCTGAGCGCCCCTGCTCGTTAGCCTGAAACGCCAACGCATCGGCCTGCATCAGCATATAGGTAAAGGTCAGGTTTAACAACAGCATAGCCAGCAGCGGGTGATGGCTGATGCGCTGTGCCAATGCAATTCCAGCCTGAAAAGCGGCAACCGCCGAGTCATACTGCCCCAGGTTTGAACAGGAGCACCCCAGTACATTATAAGCCAGCACCTTTTGATCTTCAATTTCAGCACGTTCAGCAGGGTTTGCGCTTGTCAGATCAGACTGGTCTGACAGTAACTGGCGAATAAACACTACAGTTTGCTGATCCTGCCCAATGTGAGAATAAACCCGTGCGCGAATGACATCCAGTTTGAGCCGGAGCAGTCCAGCTGCGGTTTCCAT
>JAGOFZ010000157.1 GCA_017996955.1 Longilinea sp. | reverse complement strand
ATCCTGATATAATAGAAGCAAAGGAGCCTGCTATGAGTGATTCGATCCAGTTCACCAGCAATTACAGCGATCACAGCACCGATCGCGGTTTTCAGTTTGAGTTTTTCTGCAGCCGCTGCGGAACGGGGTACCGCACCCGTTTCAGCCCCTGGGGCGTTGGCAATGTCAGCGGTGCCCTGAATGCGGCCAGCAGCCTGTTGGGTGGAATTTTCAACCAGGCCGCAGATCTTGGCGAGCGGGTGCGCTCTGCGGGTTGGCAAAAAGCCCACGATGAGGCCTTTGCCGCCGCGGCCGAAGAACTGCGCCCCGAGTTTGTGCAGTGCCCGCGCTGCTCAACCTGGGTCTGCCGCAAGGCCTGCTGGAACGCCAAACGCGGCCTGTGCAAAAACTGCGCCCCAGACCTTGGCGTAGAAATGTCTGCCGCGCAGGCCTCCCGCTCGGTTGAAGAAGTCTGGGCCCACGCCGCCATGGCTGAAGAAGACAAGCACCTCACCGCCGAAGATTTTCGCGAGACCGTTCGCGCCACCTGCCCGGCTTGTAACGAACCTTTGCCCCGTAAGATGAAATTCTGCCCGAACTGCGGCGCCAAGATTGCCCAGGATGATAAATGCGCCAAATGCGGCGCCAAACTGGAACCCGGCGCCAAGTTCTGCTCTGAATGCGGCCAAAAGACCACTTAAAACAATCCGCCGCCCCGAACCGGGGCGGCGGATTGATTAGGTTGAGAACAATTATTCCAGAGCAGCGCTCAGGTTTGTTAATGTAGTGCGCACCTGCGGCGCAACCTGGTAAAACTGCTCCAGCTTTTCACAGCCTTCAAACTCGGCGCAGTGTGCGCAGTTGACCACCCCATGTGCCACCCCGCACGCCCGCACCGCGCACTGACTGCAGTAACCTCCCAACCGCAGCGTAGTGGTGCAGCCATCGCACGTCACCGCTTGAATATCCATTTCCGGGCTTTGATATTCAACCCGCCACTGCGCCAGCAGTTTTTCCTGCGCTTCCCGATCGTTCGCCTGTGTGGCAATATAAGCCTGGCAGGTGGCACAGTTTAAACCACAGTATGCATACATTTCAGACATGGTTCACTCCTTGAAAAATATGGGAACAATTTTATAATAGTACATATGTTCTGTTTTGTCAATATTTTTCCTATTTTCGAATCCAAACCGTATTTCAATGATAAGATAATCATCATGCAGATCCGTGAAATCCAGGCGAAAACCATTCTGAGCACAGTGCCTCAGCCCGACCCCATCTTTGGTTTGAAGTATAACCTCAACCTGTATCGGGGCTGCCAGCATCAGTGCATCTACTGCGATTCGCGCAGTGAATGTTACCAGATCGAAGATTTTAATCACGAAGTGCTCGTCAAAGCCAATGCTCTGGAATTGCTGGATCAAGAGCTGCGCCGTAAGCGGGTGAAAGGCATCATTGGCACCGGCTCGATGAATGACCCCTATATGCCGTTGGAGGCTGAGCGCCATTTGACGCGGGGCGCGCTGGGCCTGATAGCCCGGTATGGTTTTGGCGTTCACGTTCTGACGAAATCCACCCTGGTTCTGCGAGACCTTGATCTGCTGCAAAACATCAGCCAGGCATATGCCGCCGTCACCTTCACCATCACCACCGCAGACGATGCCCTCTCCCGCCAGCTTGAACCCGGCGCCCCGCCCAGTTCAGAGCGGTTTGCTGCCATTCGGCAGCTGGCCTCGCAGGGGCTTTACACCGGCGTTTCGCTGATGCCCGTGCTGCCGTTCCTGGAAGATACCCCCGAAAATATCACCGCCATCGTCCACCAGGCAGCAGAGGCTGGCGCCCAGTACATCATCCCCTGGATATCCGTCACCCTGCGCAATCGTCAGCGCGACTACTACTATCAACAGTTAGACCGTCTCTTTCCCGGACTGCGCCAGCACTATGAGCGCGCTTATGGCGATGCCTATCACTGTGAACCGCCGCAAGCCCACCGCCTCTACACACTGCTGAAAGAAAACTGCGCCCAGGTTGGGTTGGATACCGCCATCAAACCTTATCAGCCGCCGCCTGCCCAGCCAACACTTTTCTAATTTTGTGATATACTCGGCATTAGACAAATATCTAATGACGAGGAGCTTCGCATGATTGCAATTGTAAACGGCAAAGTCTACACAATCACCCACGGCACTCTGGAAAAAGGCGTCGTGCTGATTGAGGGGAAAAAGATTGTTGAAGTTGGCGAAAATGTGACCATCCCTGCCGGCACTCAGGTCATTGATGCTGCTGGCAAAGTGGTCTTCCCCGGCTTGATTGATGCCCACTGCCATGCTGGCATCTTCAATGACGGTGTTGGCTGGGAACATGCCGATGGCAATGAAACCTCCGATCCCATCACCCCGCACCTGCGCGCCCTGGATGCCGTGCATCCCGAAGACCTGGCTTTTCCGGATATTATTTCGGCTGGCGTCACCACCATCCTCACCGGCCCTGGCTCTGCCAATCTGATTGGCGGGCAGTGGATTTGCATCAAGACGGCGCCCCGTGCCTCAATAGAAGAAATGATCCTGCAGGAACCGGCAGGCATGAAAATGGCCCTGGGCGAGAACCCGCGCCGTGTCTATGGCAGCCATGACCGGGCACCTTCCACCCGCATGGCGAATGCCGGCGAGCTGCGCGCCGCCCTGGTGCGGGCGCAGAATTACATGCACAAATGGGCCCAATACGAAACCGACCTGCTCGCTTATGAGCAGAAGCTTGCCGCTGGCGAAGCAGATATCAAACCCCCTGTGCCGCCGGAACGCGACCTCAAGATGGAAGCCCTGGGCAAGGCCCTGCGTCGTGAGATGCGCGTCCACATTCACGCCCACCGCGCGGATGATATCTTGACGGCTGTGCGTATTGCCGAGGAGTTCAACCTCGATGTCAATATTGAGCATGCTACCGAAGGCTACAAAATCGCCAGCATCCTTGCAGAGAAGAAAATCGGCTGCACGGTTGGTCCCATCCTCTTCTCCCGCTCCAAGTACGAGCTGCGCAACATGACCCCCGCCAACCCTGGCATTCTGGCCCGCGCCGGCGTCAAGGTTGCCATCCAGACCGATGAGATGAGCGCCGTCCGCTACCTGGCGATCAATGCCGCGCTGGCCGTGCGCGAGGGCATGCCCGAAGAAGAAGCCGTCAAAGCCGTGACCATTAACGCCGCCGAAATTATCGGCGTTCAGGCTCGCGTGGGCAGCCTGGAACCCGGCAAAGACGCCGATGTCGTGATCTTCAGCGGCCACCCCTTTGATTACCGCACCGTCGCTGAGAAGGTCTTTGTTGAAGGTGAACTGGTCTACGAACGCAAGTAACCGGATATTCCCTTACCTGAAAATCGAGGGCGGCTGATGCCGCCCTCGTCTTTTTTTACTATGCCTGTCCCAGCAAAAACTTTAGCGGAATATGCACGCGCTCGCGCCAGGATGTTTCAGAATGTTCGGCGCCCTCAAACTTCAACGTCAGCCAATCCACATTGTGGGTATATCCAACTGCCGCAATTTCTGCATCCCACCGGGTTTGAAACGGTTCATACGCTGCATCCAGTGTCCGAGTGCCAAAGTCAAAATAGAATTTGTGCTGCCCCGGCTTGGGCAGCGCCGCGCACAATTGCTCAATCAGCAGTTCGCCGCCAATCGGCCAATGCGTTGAGACACACCCCGCCCGCCCAAACACCTGTGGATATTCCACTGTCGCGTAGAGCGAGATCAGCCCGCCCATACTGGAGCCCATAATCGCTGTATGAGACGGGTCAGTGATTGTTGGGTAATTCGCATCTACCCAGGGCTTCACTTCTTCCACCAGGAACCGGAGATATAGATCTGAGAGCGGCGCCCCACCGGCTTTGCTGATGAACTCTGCCAGCAGCGGCCGCGCCGAAACGCCCGCCAGCGGTTTTTGCGGCATGTATTCCTGTACGCGTTTGGCTGTATTCCACACGCCCACCACAATCAGGGGCGGCAGCTCTCCGGTGGCAGTCATCCGGCTGATGGTTTCGTCCATGCCCCAGTCCACGCCGCCATAAGCCAGCGTGGGGTCAAAGAGGTTTTGCCCATCATGCATATACAGGACTGCATGGCGTTGCGCCGGGTCATAGGCTGGCGGCAGCCATACGTCCACTGTTCGTGGGCTGACGTACCGTGAGCCAAACAATTTTTGACGTTGGAGTGTACCTGTTATCTCATTCATAGTCTTTTCGATAGACAATCACATCATCCACCACTTCAAAATCCATGAATTTATACAATCCAAAGGCTGTATTACGGTAGGTATCGGTCTCAACGCAGATGGTCGTGGCTCCTGCGGCTGCCAGCCGGCGCAGCACCTCAGCCAGCGCCACCCGTCCCAGCGCAGCCCGGCGAAACTCTGCCAGGCATCCTAGCGGCTCCACCTGCCCAATACCGCCCGGCGTCAGCCAGCCAATGCAGAACGCCGCCAGCCGCCCATCCGGCGCTTCAATGACGATATCCAGATCTGGGCGATATTCTGGCCGTTTTAGCGTCCGCGCCCGCCACTCGATAGTCATGTTC
>JAGOFZ010000156.1 GCA_017996955.1 Longilinea sp. | reverse complement strand
AACAGTTGCTTGGCTTTTTCCATTAATTGCGGCACGCCGCCCACATAGCAGGCGGTTCCCAGGCAGAATTTGATGGTGTGTTTGCCGCGGGGCTGGGTGGTGAAGAAAGAGTAAAACGAAATAACGCCGTGTACCTGGCTGACAGGCACACGCAGTTTCTGAGCCACATACTGCTGCATGGGCTCCGAAACAAACCCGATCTGGCTTTGCAGCTCATTCAGCGCAACCATGGTGGCGCCAGGGAGATTCTTGTTGGCTTCCAGAATCTCATCAATCAAGCGCTTCTTTTCGGGGTCGTTCAAAGGGTCGTTTGCTGGAATTTTATCTAAGATGTTTGGCATTCCTCGCTCCATCGTGAGATATTAATCAGATTAGTTCTGTGCAAATTGCCTAAGCCTAATCGCCTAAAGTGTAACCTTGCAGCCTCAATCTGCCAATTATCAAATGTCATTGATAATTCCTGCTAAGTGTCAAATGCGATAAATGGGGAAAAAAACACCTATATTGTGCGAGACAGTATCCGGTATTGGCGGCCTTCTTGTCCGCGCAGCGCCAGCTTGATCTCTGCCAGAGTAGGCGATTCAATCTCAAACTGGTTCACACCAATAAAATCATCCAGCCGGTGCACATCACCACTTTGGATGAGCGGGTACCCGGCAATTTGCGGAAACTTACGCCGGGCTTCATCGGGTTTCAAATGCTTGGAAATTTCCAGCGCCTCCAGGCAGATCCTCTCTGGCACAAATCCCAGAGTTGGCAGCAGCCCGTTGGCAGTTCGATTGACATGTGCAGGTATGAATATACCACCAATTTCATGAACTTTGGCGCAGGCTTCATCAATCGATACATCTGCCGAAGTCAATAATAATCGGGGTTCCTTCTCCACAAAATCGCCGTTCTCATCTACCAATAACTGCTCGCCAAAATAATCCGGACGGTTAAGCAGATCTGGCAGGTGTTTGTTCACCCATTCTTGAAACACGGCAGTTTCTTCAAGTGTTTCAAACAAGCATAAATTGTGAACTTCTTCCCGGGTCTGAAGCTCCATGCCGGGCAGTACCGTTAACGGCAATCCTTCGGCGGCTTTCTGCACCGCAGCAATGTTCCCGGTTGCGTTATGGTCAGTAATCGCAATCAGTTGAATTTCTCGATCTACCGCTTCCTGCACAATCAATGGCGGCAGCATTTCAATCTCTGCGCAGGGCGACAGCACGGTATGAACGTGCAGTTCGGCGCGAATCAGCTTCAAGCCCATTGTCAGGGTCGGGCTTACTCGGCCCGCAGTCCCATCTCCCACAGTCGGCCAACAATTTCAAATGTGGGTTTTGGGGTAGCCAGGATAGTGATCCCTTCTTCGTTGGCTTTGACCAGTGTGGCTGGGTCGGGCATTGCACCTTCGGTCACGATGATGGCGCTCAAATCCAACAGCGCCGCCACCGCAATAATATTGCCATGCGCCTGCAGCGTCACCCAGATGCTGTGCTTGGGCGCTCCGGCCATCACGCAGCTAAGTAAATCCGAAGTGTAACCTGATGATGGCGTAATCTTCGAAAAATCCTGGCGTTCAGTCAAGACGCTCAATTCCAGGTCTTTGATCATCGTTTCAAGATTCATTCAGGCAGCTCCTAATTGGCGGGGTAGCCCTCGCCAACAGTCTCCTGTTGGGCGAGGAAGATTTTCATGCGCAGGCGGGTGCCTTTGCCCACGGTCGATTCCAGTGTCATGCTGTCGGTACAGCGAGAAATATTAACCAGGCCCATGCCGGCCCCAAAGCCCATTTCTCGCACTGCTTCGCTGGCTGTGGAATACCCCGGCTTCATCGCCTGCTCCACATCCGGGATGCCAGGACCGTAATCATAAGCATCAATCGAAATCTGATGAGGTTCAATCTCCACCCGGATCACACCGCCATTAGTTGTGTGAATGATGAGGTTAATCTCTGCCTCGTAAATGGCGATGCCGCACCGGCGTGCAATTTGTGGGCTTGCCCCCAGCCGCATCAACGCACGTTTGATATTGCTGGATGCCGCTCCGCCATGCGTAAAATCTCCGGCTTTAATGTTGTAGCGCAAAATGAGACTGGTTCGATCCGACTCAATATCCTCAAAAAGGTGGCTGGCGCGATAGCGCCGCATTTCTTCTTCCTGAGTATCCCGCTGCAGGGCCTTGAGAAAGGCCCGCGTAATATCCCCCTTCGTCAACATTCCAACCAGATTGCCATTTTCATCAATTACCGGCAGCCGCCCAATCGGCTTATTGACGAATATCTTCAGCGCCTCAACAACCAGTTCTTCATCCCGAATGGTGATCACCTTTGAGGTCATATATTCGGTCACTTTGGAATCCAGATCGGGAACCATCAGCGAACGAATAACATCTTCAATACTGAGCACCCCCACAATCTCGCCGCGCTGCAGCACCGGGGCCCCCGAAATACGAAGCGACCTGAACATATCCAGCGCTTCTTTCATCGTCTGCGATGCATCCAGCGCTTTTGGGTCTGAGGTCATCGCCTCTTGAACTTTGACCTCGTAGGCCAGTTCTTCCAGGCGGGTAATATGCTCAGCCTCTTGGTCAGAAATAATGCGGTTCCTGGAGGGCTGATCGCTCATAGTTAATCCTTTTTATTCGCTGCAGGAACAATCGTCTCCGTTGACGGGCATTTCCAGGCTGGGCAGGCCGGCTTTGTGCAGCCGCCCGCACAACTCAAACATGCCGTAAGGAGACAGGATCAGCGGAATGCCTTCTTTTTCGGCCAGGTTAATCGTTTCTTCTTGCGGCGCCTTGCCCCGCACCAGAACCACAGCAGCCACATCGGCCATCTGCGCCGTTCGAATCACCTGCGGATTACACAATCCCGTAAGCAGCACCGCCTCCGGTTGAATGGAGGCCAGCACATCGCTCATCAGGTCTGCCCCACACCCGCCTTTGATCTCCTGATTTAAATCGGCAGAAGGATTGAGCAGCTTACCGCTAACGATTTCGAGAAGATCCTTGACTCTCATGGCAACCCTATGCGTAAAATAATGCGTTCCGGGGAACTAGTCTATTTTACCTTAACTTTGATTAATTCACAGATGTTTGAGTGTATTGCCGCGCAAAATTGCTGGGCTAGGCCCCGTTTGTTCATGCTATAATTTTCTCCTGAGGCACTATGCGATTATTAAGGAATGTATTATGAAACCCACTGTCCAATCTGTAAAAGGCGCCCGCGAATTTTACCCCGAAGCTATGGCTTTACGAAACTGGCTTGCTCATAATATGCGCGCTGTTTCCACCCGCTATGGTTATCAAGAATACGATGGCCCTTTTCTCGAAAAAATCGATCTTTATGCCGCCAAATCAGGCGAGGAACTGGTCAAAGAGCAGGCTTTTGTTTTCCCCGATCGTGGTGGCGACCTGATTGCCCTGCGCCCCGAACTGACCCCATCGCTGGCTCGAATGGTGGCCCAGCGCCAGGGCGAACTGACCTTCCCGCTGCGCTGGTGGTCTTTTGGCCCCTTCTGGCGTTACGAGCGCCCACAAAAGGGCCGCACCCGCGAATTCTTCCAGTGGAATATTGACCTCATTGGCGTCAGCTCTCCCGAGGCTGATGCCGAACTGATTGCCATTTGTGCCGAGTTTATCCGCTCGGTAGGCCTTTCTCCGCAGCAGGCGGTTATTCTGGTTAATGACCGCCGCCTGATGGATCAAGAACTATCCGCCCTCGGTCTGACGGGCGACCTGAAAGCCCAAACCCTTCGCTTGATAGACCGCCGCGATAAACTGCGCCCCACAGAATGGGATGAGTTTGCCCTCTCCCTGGGAATCACGGCTGATCAATTGGCAGGCCTGAAGGCACTGTTGTCCAATACAGAACTTTGGAAAAAGTATCCAGACATGTGCCGCCTCTTTGATGCCTTGGATGCTCTGGGCGCGCGCGAGTACATCCAGTTCGATGCCGGTGTCATCCGCGGCCTGGAATATTACACTGGCACCGTTTTTGAAGCCTTCGACGCAGACCGCACCGGCCGTGCCATTCTTGGCGGCGGGCACTACGATAACCTGGTGTCTGATGTGGGCGGCGACCCGCTTCCTGGTGTCGGTTTCGCCATGGGCGACATGATGATCGCTGTAGTGCTCGAAAAATACGGCCTTCTGCCAACGCCCGACTTATCTTCAGCCCCGGTCCTGGTAACCGTTTTTGATGCTGCCCTGCAAAGTACCAGCATCCGGCTTGCCGCAGAACTGCGCAGCGCCGGCCTCTCTGTCAACTGCTACCCCGAAGCAGCCAAACTACCCAAACAATTCAAATTCGCCGACCGGATCGGCGCCCGCTTCGTCCTCATCATCGGCCCCGACGAACAAGCTGCATCCACCGTCACCATCAAAGATCTTACCCGTCGCGAGCAAGAAACCATCCCCCAAGATACTGCCGCCGGCTGGATCAAGCAAAGACTTGCGCAAGCCCCATCTGTGTGATAAAATCCGGGGCGTTATGGTGGCTGTAGCTCAATGGCGGAGCACCTGACTGTGGATCAGGGGGTTGTGGGTTCAACCCCCACCAGCCACCCC